>CAYGQY010000489.1:0-1865 GCA_964352195.1 uncultured bacterium | reverse complement strand
GGCAGCCGCCATGTGCCCGTGGTGTCCATCCACCTGGTGGAACTGGTGGCCCGCTCCCTGGCCCAGGAGGGCCATAACCTGATCACCTCGGGATCCCAGGGCGTCAACGCGGCGGTCATCCGCAGCGTGCTGAGCGTCGAACCAGCCCGGCTCACCGTGCTCCTGCCCCAGAGCCTGGACCGCCAGCCCAGCGAGTCGCGCGACCAGCTCGAGCGGGTGCTGCATCTGGTCGAGAAGCCCGAGCACGATGAGCTGCCTCTGCCGATGGCCAGCAGCCTCTGCAACCAGGAGATCATCGGCCGCTGCGACCAGCTGATCTGCTACGCCTTCCACGACAGCGAGACGCTGCTCTCCAGCTGCCGCACCGCCGAGGACATGGGCAAGGTGGTCAGCCTGATGTTCTTCGACTGAGCGACGCCCAGTCGGGAGGCAGCACCTCCAGGTGGGTGCCCACCCGGCGCAGCACGATCACCTCCGTGCCGCTCGCCAGGGACGGATCAGCGCCTCCCTCCAGCAGTTCGGCCGACCAGCTCTGGCCCTGCCAGCGCACCCGGCCCCGTCCGAGCTGATCAAAGGGTTCGATCACCTCGGCCCGTTCACTGCCGGGGCTGCTGAGGGCCTCGGGCTGGGGCCGCCCCCGCCGCCCCCAGCGCCGCAGCACGGCATAGCCGCCGGCGGCCAGCAGCAGGAACAGCAGCGCCTGGCCCACGGCCGGCAGCGGCGGCAGCAGGGCGGTGAGGGCTGAGAGCAGCAGGGCGGAGACGGCCCCGATCAGCAGTCCGTCGAACCCTGGACCCACCAGCTCAAGCAGCAGCAGCGCCCCGGCTCCGGCCAGCCAGATCAAGGGGTGCATCGTCGTCTCCGGGGGATGGGGGAGAATGGATCCAGTCTGCGGCTGACCGCCCCTTTCCATGGACGGTGTCCTCTCGATTCCTGCCCTCGTGGTGCTGGCCCTGCTGGGATTCAGCGGGGTCAAGGTCACCAGCGGCGGCCGTTCCCTGCTGGTGGAGCGGCTGGGCCGCTACGACCGGGAACTGCAGCCCGGCCTCTCCTTCGTGCTGCCCGCCGTGGAGCGGGTGGTCAGCAACCAGTCCATGAAGGAGCGGGTGCTCGACATCCCTCCCCAGCAGTGCATCACCCGCGACAACGTCTCGATCACCGTGGATGCGGTGGTGTACTGGCAGCTGCTCGAGCACGCCAAGGCCCACTACGCCGTCGATGATCTGCAGGCGGCGATGGTGAATCTGGTGCTCACCCAGATCCGGGCCGAGATGGGCAAGCTCGATCTCGACCAGACCTTCACCACCCGCCAGGACGTCAACGAGATGCTGCTGCGGGAGCTCGACCAGGCCACCGATCCCTGGGGGGTGAAGGTGACCCGGGTGGAACTGCGCGACATCATGCCCTCCCCCGGGGTCCAGCAGGCGATGGAGATGCAGATGAGCGCCGAGCGGGAGAAGCGGGCGGCCGTGCTGCGTTCGGAAGGCCAGCGGGAATCGGATGTGAATGCCGCCAAGGGCCGGGCCGAGGCGCTGGTGCTTGATGCCAGGGCCCAGCAGGAGGCCCTCCTGCTCGACGCCGAGGCCCAGGCCAAGCAGCAGGAGATGCTGGCCCTGGCCCGGGGCCGGGCCGCCGCTGAGCTGGCCCGGCTGATCGACTCCAGTCCGTCGGGCTCGGAGGCCCTGCGGCTGCTGCTCGCCCAGGACTGGATGCAGATGGGTGAGGAACTCGGCAAGGCCCCCGGCGGCAGTGTGCTCATGGTGGATCCCCAGAGCCCGGCGGCGTTGCTCACCGCCCTGCGGGGTCTGCAGAGGGGCTGAGGGCTGTGCCCGCCGGAAGGATCAGGGCCGAATCAGCGGGCCAGC
>CAYGQY010000488.1:0-1868 GCA_964352195.1 uncultured bacterium | reverse complement strand
AGAGATCTCTATCCCAGTCTCCCGAAAGACTGAGGAGATAGTAGTTTGGCAAGGACACAGTCTTTCTAAGAACACCAATTACTGGGACCTCCTCCCCCGATTCTGTGGTTATTCGTACAGATGAGCTTCCGTGCAGTGTATCTTTGCTGGTTTCGACGTCTTGGCGAGCTTCATCATTTTCTATGAATGCATAAGACGAGGCTTGCCCCAAGCGAAGCCGACCATCTCTTAATAACTGATTGAGATATTTAGATTTGTGATAGCGAAACAATACGTCGCCCGAGTTGAAATGTTTTGGCCGCAATGGAGCATCATGGTATGTTTTATTGAAATGGATGTTCCATGGAGGTTCGCAAGGTAACATCTCTGATCTGATCTCAAATTCCAACCGTGTCTGATGCTCCTTTTTAAACCAATACCAAGAACTGTCAATCCAAGCTATTGGCTTCACTGACCCTTCATCTGATACTAGTGACCGGATGTTCCGCAAAATACTGTTGTACCGTTTTTTGAGCTCATCAACTGGAGTATCGCGTAAGTATCGGCCTGCATGATAGTTCAGCTCCCAGAATATGGGATTGTATTCAGAAACTGTATTCCATTTTAAGGAATCAAGAGGCGTCCCGTCTGGAGTCACACTAGGAAGCTGTAGTCTGCGTAAATTCATAATTGAGGCCCATTTCCATTTTGGCTTAGGCTTGGTTTACTCTTCCGAAGTTAGAATAGGCTTTTCGGGGCATAAACGCTTGAGATCAAAGGCTGGTAAAGAAACTCGTGAGCCTAAAACGTTAGCCGAATCAAGATGCATTGCCCGGCAATCGTAAACGTAGTGGGAGGATAGAGGAGCTCGGCGCAGACGGTAGCTAGAGGTGGGGGGTGCGTGGCCTAACGCTGCCCTGAGTGGCAGGGCAGGGAGCCTGGGGAGGCGTAGCAGAAGGCTGGAGGCGGCCTGTCTACTCTAGGGGCTTGTTATGCTTCATTTAGAATGGTAGATCACTATCTGAATCACAATTAATTCCCGTACTCGACTCGGCCTTTTCCTCAAGTGCCTTAATAAACCGTATCGAACTTGAAACGTGACCAAATATCAACATACTTTCGGCGTAATTCAAAACATTATTGTCATGCGCAAAACTTTGCTCGTTTCTAACTTGATTAAATGCTTCCATGACAGATATTGATGACTTTAGGATGCGCTCAGTCATCTCTGACTCAATTAGGCCTTGGGCTTTCAGCGATTTAATATATCCACCAACAAGACTGTGAAGGGGCTTGTCGCGTCCGACATCAATACCTCTTTTGTCACAAAGAACTCGGAAATACTTAACGACAAATGTATGCAGCCTGTCGAGGCCAAGTACGGGTTTGTTCTGAGTAACTAAGTCTCGTATAGAAGAGGCTAATGCCTCAAAGGACTCATCATCGATATTGGGTGTAACTGCATCAATGTCGGGGACTGATGCATTGTCTTTGAGCCTCTTGACAATTAGCAGACATTCCTCTGGAGGAGTATCAGGCGAGTCGTATCCCTTGAACTCAGGCCATTCGGAAAAGAGAGTATCAAGAGCTTTGGCGACTAAAAAGTTGCTCTCCAGTTCCCAGAATGCTCTCATCCTATTGGCCTTAGATCCACTTGAGTAATTGTATTTGTCATCATAGATGTCGATCCCGCAGTAATCGAGGAAGAATTCGTAGAAGGTAGTGTTCGAAAAGTTCAGAACATATCCAGATCCCATTCCCAGTGCTCGTTCCAGCTTACGCTTTTCAATTGGAGTTAAGTCTGCCATCTGAGAGGGCTAGTTTAAACAAGCATAACGATTATGGATAGATCGTGCGCAGCCACGATCTTATCCGAAGTTGAACAAGCC
>CAYGQY010000487.1:0-1871 GCA_964352195.1 uncultured bacterium | reverse complement strand
GGTCCGGAGTTCCCGCTCCTGGGATGGCGCTCCCCTGCCCGCCTATCCCTCCGCTCCCCCGGAGATCACGATCCTGCGCATCACCATCCCCGCCGGAACCGAACTCCCCCTCCACCTCCATCCGGTCATCAACGCGGGGGTGCTGCTTGATGGCCGATTGCGGATCACCACCGACCGGGGTCAGAGCAGGGAGCTGGCGGCTGGTGAAGGACTGATCGAAGTGGTCGAGAGGCCGCACCGGGGAAGAAGCCTGGGCCCGGGGCCGGCGGTGATCGTGGTCGTCTATGCCGGTGCGGCCGGCAGCCCCCTGAGCGTTCCCGTCCCGGAGGACGCCGGACCGGTGGAGGATTGAGCTGAAATGAGCTGGGAGATGGGTCGCCTGAGATTCGAACTCAGGACCAATCGGTTAAAAGCCGAGTGCTCTACCGCTGAGCTAGCGACCCGCCCTCTCGGGCAGCCCTCACGGGCGCCCATGGAACGTATCACCCAGGGGTGACATCGTCCAAGGACGTCCACCCACCGCCGGCCACCATGACTGCCACTCCCTGGCCCGAGCCCACGATCGATCCCGAAGCCTGGGTGGCGCCGGGAGCCGTGGTGATCGGGGACGTGCGGCTGGCGGCCGGAGCCAGTCTCTGGCCCACCGCCGTCGCCCGGGGGGACGTCTGCTCCATTGCGGTGGGCGAGAACAGCAATGTCCAGGATGGGGCGGTGCTGCACGGTGATCCGGGTCAGCCAGTGTGGATCGGTGCCGAGGTGACCATCGGCCACCGGGCCGTGGTCCACGGGGCGACGCTGGAGGCCGGCTGTCTGATCGGCATCGGCGCCGTGGTGCTCAACGGCGTCACGGTCGGGGAGGGTGCGTTGGTGGCGGCCGGGGCCGTGGTCACCCGGGACGTGCCGGCACGCACCCTGGTGGCGGGCATTCCGGCCAAGGCCAGGCGCCAGCTCAGCGATGCGGAAGCGGCGGCCCAGCGCCTCCATGCCCGTCGCTACCGCGCCCTGGCGGAGGCCCATGCCGGCCGCTCGGGCGGTGCCGGCTGATTGCTGCGAAGTGGATCAACCCTCACCCTGGAGTATCCGCGCAGGGGGGGGAGTCCGTAGAGTCATGGGAAGACTGACCTGCCCCTGATGGACGCTCGGCTGCTGCTCGTTACCGCTCCGATCCTGCTGGCCGTGGCCTGGGCCGTGTTCAATATCGGCCGGGCCGCCGTCGGTCAGCTGCAACTGATGCTCAAGCGCTCCCGCGCCTGATGATTCGGGTCATCGGCGCCGGCCTCGCCGGCACCGAGGCCGCCTGGCAGATCGCCTCAGCGGGCCTACCGGTGCGTCTGGTGGAGATGCGGCCCCTGCGGCGCTCGCCGGCCCACCACAGCGCTGAATTCGCGGAGCTGGTGTGCAGCAACAGCTTCGGCGCCCTCTCCAGTGACCGGGCCGCCGGCCTGCTGCAGGAGGAGCTGCGCCGGCTCGGATCCACCGTGATCGGCACCGCCGATCGCCATGCGGTGCCGGCCGGCGGTGCCCTGGCGGTCGACCGGGGCCGCTTCAGTGCCGCCCTCACCGCCTCCCTGGAGCGCCACCCCCTGATCACGGTGGAGCGGGGGGAGCAGCGCTGCCTGCCCGGGCCCGACGAGATCGGTGTGCTGGCCACCGGGCCGCTCACCAGCGATGCCCTGGCCGACGACCTGCGCGCCTTCACGGGCCGGGCCGACTGCCACTTCTTCGATGCCGCCAGCCCGATCGTGGAGGGGGAGGGCCTCGATCTCTCGGTGGCCTTCCGCGGCTCGCGTTACGACAAGGGCGACGCCGATTACATCAACTGCCCGATGGGCGAGGCGCAGTATCGGGTCTTCCGCCAGGCCCTGCTGGAG
>CAYGQY010000486.1:0-1874 GCA_964352195.1 uncultured bacterium | reverse complement strand
TGACCACAACCACCCACTCTCATAAGCCCTGGACCGATAAAGGGGGTCACGTCAACCCAACAGTGGGGCCCAAATTCGGCACTTCAAAACCACCCCGAGCCCTCAAGGCCCATATCCGTAGTGAAGGCGTTCCACCCAACTCCTATCGGCAGTTGCCACTCCCTTCAGTCAAGAGATCCTTCTGCCTCGTGAGCCCGAAGCACTCCCCTAAGACGCTGCAGTGAGCGCCACCTGAAGCGACTCCATTTCGTGTGCATCGAACCAGCGCTGGTAAACGCTGCCGTGAACCGCCAGGCTGTGCCCCATCGATTTGGCCGCCAGGGAGGGGGATATCTTCGGGTTGTGAATCGCCCGCACCGCCCAGGCATGGCGCAGGTCGTAGGGCTGGAACTCTGCACGGGCCCGTCGAAAGGTCTGCCCCATCAAGGCCCCCACGTCGCGATGGCTCCGATCCTGATTGAAGGCAGGCAGGCGCTTGTTGTGCAGTGACCAGCGCAGGATCCACCCTGCAGGCAAAGCCAGAGCCTGACGTGCGCCTGTCTTCCCATCGGCAATGCGCAGCAAGCCTGAGGGCTGAACTTCGGCAAACAGCAGCGCCTCGTGGGGCCTGCACCCATACGTAGCTGCCACTGCTACCGGCCACTGCCAGGCGGGTGAGAGGCGATCGATCAGCGCCTCGATCGCTTCTTCTTTGGGGAGGTCACGTGGTGCCTGGCTGCGGGCAGCGCTGTATCCCTTGCCGAGTTCTCGCAGGCGGGACACCAGATCATCGGACCAATCAAGTGCCTTGGCCACCGTGGCTGCGGCCTGAGAGGCCCGTCGCCGCGATCGGGTGCTTAATGCGGTGGCCTCCACCAAAGCCAACAAATGTTCCGGCAGCAGGGGATTGATCTCCTGAAGCAAAGCCAGGGGCGCTTCGTAATCCACCTTCCAGCTGTCCTCTTGCGAGGGTCCCCGGCGACGTTGTCTGATCCACCACTCACGAGTCAGGAGAATCGCCTTTTTCCCGCTGATACCCCCCGATTGGTAAGGAGCTACCGCACTGGCCTTTTGACGGCCCCTCGATAGCCAGGGCTCCCAATCAAAAGCCTCGACTCCCCTTCGATGGCGCTCAAGGGCATTGCCCAACTGCTCGGCCAGCTGCACGGCCTCTGCGGCTTGATCCGGATAGGCCAGGCCGGTGCTGATGCGCTGCTGCTTCGGCTCACCCCCCGGGGGATCTGTCGGACGGGGTGGCATGGTCGCCCGCAGGCGCACTTTTGACCCTGCCACATCGAGCGTGACCCCATGACCCTTGAGCTTCAGAGCGGCGTTCTGCCGAGCCAGCCACGGGTCAGAAAGGGGCACCGAATTTGCCTAACCACTTGCCTAATGGTGGACGATCCGGGCCGATTTGCCTAGTTCTTTGCCTTTCAGCAATGCGCCGCACAGACCACCTTGGGGGCCTTCAGAGTGCCAGAACCCTTGAAACAGCAAGGGTTTTGAGGAACGGGGCTGGCGGGACTCGAACCCACGACCTACGGTTTAGGAAACCGTCGCTCTATCCGGCTGAGCTACAGCCCCCGAGGCAGCCATTATCGGCATGGACCGGCCCCCCGGGAGCATGGACCGCCCCCCTGCCTAGAGTCAGGGACGAAAGCAGGCGAGGTGGTCGCGATCGGAGGGGCGGACGGTCTTCGGACCTCCAACGGCTCCGGTTGAGGAAAGTCCGGGCTCCCCAATGGCCAGGCCTGCTGGGTAACGCCCAGTGCGGGCGACCGTGAGGACAGTGCCACAGAAACACACCGCCGATGGCGCCGGGTTCGCCGGGCGCACAGGCAAGGGTGCAAGGGTGCGGTAAGAGCGCACCAGCAGCATCGAGAGGTGCTGGCTCG
>CAYGQY010000485.1:0-1878 GCA_964352195.1 uncultured bacterium | reverse complement strand
GGGATGGGGCGCGATGGGGGGGTTCGGCCTGGAGCGGGTGTGCGACTACCCACGGCCGCCGGCGCTGGAGAGCGACGACGCCCATCTGCAGATCCGCGCCCTCGGCGAGCTGCTGGCCGAGGGACGCCGCTCGCTGAGGGTGCTGGAGACCTTCCATCCCCCCACCCCTTATCTGCCGCCCGAGGCGGTGCGGCTGGACCTGCTGGAGCCGGCGGCGGGGCGGAGCTTCTGCGAATGGAAGGGCTGGGCCCGGTATTTCGACGTGGTGGTGGGAGAGCGCCGCCTGGAGCGCGCCGTCTGGAGCTATCCGGCGCCGACGGCCGCCTATGGGGCCCTGGCCGGCTGGTTCGCGGTGTATCCGGGGCGGATGGAGGGCTGCTGGCTCGACGGCGAACAGGTCACGCCCCAGCCCGGTGGCTTCTACGGCGGCTGGATCAGTTCACGGGTGCAGGGCCCCTTCAAGGGGGATCCAGCCCATCCCGAACTTATCTGAGCGGCATCCGGCAGCCGATCTGAATGCGGCCCTGATCGAGCAGGCGGCCAAGCTTGAGGGCGGCCGCTTCCTCCTGGCGGTTGAAGTGGCCCTGGTGGGCGGTGACCCACCCGATCTCAGCGGTGGTGATCACTCCGGTGGAGAGGCTTTCCAGGAACAGCTCGCCCATGTCCATGGTCCTGTCGCGGTGGTGCCAGGGAACGCTGCACTGACGCTATGGCTCCCCCGGGCCCGAACCTGGCCCTGCAACGGCTCTTAATGGCCAGCGGCCGACAACGGCTCCAGGGACTGGGCTTCGTGGTCCCAGAGCACGTACTGGAAACAGGAGGAGATGTCCTGCAGCCGCAGCCGCCGGGCCCCGTCCAGCCGGGTGATGTTGCGCTGCTGACAGGCCCGTAGCTGGTAGTTGGGGATCCGTTCGCAGAGGTGGTGGATGTTGTGGCAGCCGATGTCGGCGGTGAACCAGTTCAGCAGCGGCGGCAGCTCCAGCAGGCTGGTGCCCTCGATCGCCCCGCTGAGTTCGCTCCAGTCGTCGGTGCGATGGGCGTAGGAGCCCTCGAAGTTGTGCTGCACGAAGAAGATGCAGATGAACAGGGCCGCCGAGCAGGCCATCACGATGGCGTAGAGGCTCCAGAACAGGCCGACACCGATCAGCTGGCCGAGCACGAGCCAGCTGGCCACCACGCAGAGGTTGTTGAGCAGCAGATCCACGAATTCGGCGCCGGAGTACCAGTGCCGGGATTGGTAGGTGCCCACCACCTCGCGCAGCGGAGTCCTCGGGTTCTGGCGGTAGCGGCCGATCGCATGGCCGAGGAACCCGGTGCTGCCGAGCAGCAGGGCCAGGCGGGGCTTGATCACCAGATAGAAGAAGCCCCCCGGCAGCAGCATCAGGGGATGGCGCAACAGCCGGTAGATGGCCTGATGCCTGGGTGTGAGGGCCCGGTAGGCCTCGAGGGTGATCAGGGCGGAGGGCCCCCGGTAGAGGTCCCAGTTGCCGTTGTGACGGTGATGGAAGGCATGACCCTGGGACCAGGGGTACTGGGGAATGCCATTGACGACGCCCAGGGCGAAGCCCACCAGCCGGTTCACCCGGCGGGAGGTGAACAGCGAGTGATGGCCGCAGTCGTGCATCAGTGAGAAGCAGCGGCCGGAGAACAGCACCGCCGCCAGCAGCAGCGGCGGGGTGAGCCAGAGGGAGTGGCGGGCGGCCACCACCAGCAGCGCCCACAGCAGCAGGTAGGGCACCACGGTGTTGAGGATCTGCCAGGACGCCTTGCCATCGTCCCGGCGGAGGTAGGGCCCCAGGATGAAATCGGAGCGGCTGATCTCCCGCTTCTCAGCCGCATCCCCAGGGGTGGAGGACTCGGAGTCGGGGCGTGTTGCGG
>CAYGQY010000484.1:0-1884 GCA_964352195.1 uncultured bacterium | reverse complement strand
CATCGCCAAGGCCGCCATCGGGCTCTGGCGGGCCAGTTCGCGGTTCTGCGCCGCGTACATCAGCTCGCCCTGGTTGAGCTGCTGATCGGCACCCGCATAGGCCCGCAGCACCTCGTCCTGGCCCGCCTGATACTCGCCACTGGCGTACAGCTCTGCTCCCTTCACCGCCAATGCAGTGAGGTTGGCGCCGAAGGGCTCCAGCGCCTGCGCAACCTGGTTCAGTCGGCTGGTCCTGGCGCTGCTTTTCGCCAGCACCTGATTGCTGAGGTTGTTGCTCTGGTAGTACCCCTGCACATTCCCAGGGGCTGTCTGCCGCACGATCCCGAAGTTGGCGTTGCTGCTGCTGATCTGCAGGGGCTGCGCGGCGCCGGCCGTCTGCCGTCGCAGCAATGGCTGGATGAACGCCGCGACGGGCCGGGCGGCGGGAATGATCTGTGGTGCGCCCAGTTCCTTGGTCGTCATGGCATCAATGCAGGGTCAGGAGGCAACGCCAGCGGCGAACGCAGCAGTGCCGGAGAAGCCACTGCTGAAATTGCCGCTCAAGCCACCACCGAAGCTGGAAACAGGGCTTGGCGCTATGCCGGGGGCCGGCGACGTGAACTGGCTCAGCTGCTGCCAGGCACCCAGGCCGGTAGACACGCCCGACAAGATCGCGTTGCCGGCGTTCAGGATTGAGGCGGACCCACTGGTGTTCCGGCCTGGCTGCACCGACAGCGGAGCGCTGGGGCCGGGGCCCGTGCTGGTCGGCGGCGGCGGGATCACCAGCGTGGGCAGCGGCGGGAACGGCTTGATCGGCGTCAGATAGGGCTGCTTCTCGTAGAACTCCTGGCTGTTGTACTGGCTCATGTAGCCCGCCACCTGGGCCGCCTGCTCCCTGGTGAACTGTCGCTGTCGGAAGCCTTCATTGATCCCCATGAGCGTTTTCATGTCGCCCACCTGGCGGGCGTAGTCCCCCACCATCCGATCGATCGTCGCCCCGCTCTGCCCCACCGCGATCAGCTCAGCACCCGCTTTCGCCGCCTGCGCCTGGTACTGGTACACGGCGATTGAATCCCTGACGGCTTCCTCCTGCAGCGCATGGCTCAACGCTTCCGACTGCAGCATGTAGTCCCTGGCCGCTGCCGCCCTGGTCTCGCGCACCACCTGGGCCTGCTTGATCGCCTTCGACAGCTCCACGTTCCGCAGCGACTGGATGTAGCTCCGTTGCTGGTTCCAGTTCAACGTCTGCTGCCAGTAGGCGTACTGATCCCCCAGGCGCTGATACCGAGCCTGGAAGTCAGCGCTCCATTCCGCGTACCGGGTGCTTGCTTTCTGGAACCTGACGCCATCTTTGTGGGCCCGCTTCTGTGCGCGGTACTGCTCCTGGGCCACCGCATTGCGGTAGTCCCACTCCGCCTGGGCCTGGGCCTGCTGCGATCGCTGCTGCGCGCGGCCTGACGCTGCGCTACTGATGGCTGAGATTCCGCCAAGAGCCAGCGGGGCGATAACTCCGAGGACCACTGCTCAGACCTCCATCCAGAAGGGCACAAACCTGGCCCGAGTCTCACCCACTTCGGCCGCTTCGCCCAGCTCGAAGCCCAGCCACCGCAGCCACCGCAATGATTTCGTGTTCCCCTCGTAGGCCATGTTCCCCATCACTCGGTAGCGGGTCGAAAACTCGTTCACCGCTGTGCGGGTGGCGTGTGCGAACCGCCGCCGCTGGTGCGGGTAGCGAAGTTCCCGCTCCAGCAGGTTGCTCCCCAGCATCCAGATCAGGCCACGGTTCGCGTCCTCGGTGGGGCACACCCCGCCAATGGCCAGGGGGCGGTCGAACGGACAGCCATCGGCCGCCTCTGGCAGCAGCGGGTCCGCGATGATCGCAACCATCCCCGAAGCCGCCATGCT
>CAYGQY010000483.1:0-1888 GCA_964352195.1 uncultured bacterium | reverse complement strand
GTTGATGTAGCGCTTCACCTCATCTGCGGTCATGCCGATGCCGTTGTCGCTCAGCGTGACCGTTCGGGCTTCCCGGTTGATCTGAACGCTGACGCGGCCCTCCGGGCCCTCGCTGCAATCGCCGGCCATGGCCGCCATGCGGCGCTTGCTGATGGCATCCACCCCATTGCTGACGAGCTCCCGGAGGAACACTTCATGGCCGGAATAAACGGCCTTCTTGATGATCGGGAAGATGTTCTCGGTGTGGATCTGAATCTGGCCCTGTTCTTCCAGCACCGCCATGACGTCGTTGTTCCTGAATCGGGATGGGGTGACCCTAGAGGTCCCCTGCGCCCGGCTCAAGCGGGGTCAGGGTGGGGTCTCCGAACCTGGCGCACCACCGGATGAGGTCGGCGTCCGGCGTTCAGCCGCCCCGCTGGAGGTCGGGACGTTCCTCCGGAAGGATCGCTCCCGCGACCGGGCAGACCTGGAGACAGATGCCGCAGTCGATGCAGGTGTCGAAATCGATCCAGTAATAGCCCGTTCCCTTGGCATTGGCCCCGGGGCCCGGATGGATGCAGGCCACCGGGCAGGCATCGACGCAATCGGAGACGCCCTCGCAGATGTCGGTGACGATGCTGTGGGCCATGGATCTGGGGCGGCGCGAGCCCTTCGATCCTAGAAATGCCCGCCGCCCCCCAGTCCATCGGCCTCCACCCACACCAGCTGGGAGGAGCCCCGCCGCTCGGCCTCCTCCAGCGCCTGGGTGCGCCCACCGCAGGGATCGGGCAGCAGCTCGGCGGCTTCGCCGCGGGCATGGAGAACTCCCAGCCGCTCCAGGGCCGCTGCCAGCGCCCCGGGTTGGCTGTAGGCCACCAGCACGGGGCTGGTCTGGGCCGCTCCGCCGCCCGGTTGGGGCAGCAGATTGCGGATCGCCTCGATCGTGAAGCCGAAGCCCACCCCCGCTGCAACGGTGGGATCGGCGCCGAACCGCCCCACCAGGGCGTCGTAGCGCCCCCCACTGGCGATCTCTAGCGGCGCCTCTTCTCCCTGACAGACGAGTTTGAGCACGATGCCGTCATAGAGGTCGAAATGGGGCTGAAAACTGGGATCGAGCTGCACGGCGATGCCCAGACGCTCCGCCGTGGGGGCCACCGTGGCCAGGGCGATGGCGAGTCCCTCCAACAGCGGGCTGGCCCCCAGTTGCCGGCGCAGCTCGCCCAGAACCGGCCCGGGCTGGCCCCGCAACCGCATCAGCGCCTGCAGTCGCCTCCGCTCCTCCTCGGCCAGGGGGAGGTCCGCCAGGGCCAGCCGGTCGAACCCGGTGAGTCCCTGGCGACAGGCGGTGCGGTGGGCGCTGGGGAGCCGGTCGAGCAGGGCGGAGAGCACTCCGTGGTGCCCCACCAGCAGACGGAGCTGATGGCGACCCTGGAGACCCAGGGCCTCGCAGCAGGCCAGCAGCAGCCCCATGAGCTCGGCATCGGCGGAGGCGGAGTGCACCCCCAGCAGCTCCACGCCGCTCTGGCGCTGTTCGCTGATCCGCTGGCCGCCACCGTCTCCTGTGAACGTGCGGAAGGTGCTGCCTTCGGCCCAGAGGCGCAGGGGCCTGGGCCGGCCAGCCAGGCGTGTGCAGGCCGCCCGGGCGATCGGGGCCGTGAGCTCCGGGCGCAGGCCGAGGGGCTCATCAGCAGCCAGGCGCAGCACCTCGCGGGCCGCGATCGACCCGCCGGCCTCGAGGGTGTCGATCCGCTCCACCGTGGGGGGGGCCACTTCCTGGTAGCCCCAGAGCCGGTAGACCCCCGCCAGTCGCTGGCAGAGGCGGCGCTCGTGATCCACCTGGCGAGGGTGGAGATCCCTGGCTCCGGCGGCGGGTTGCAGGGCCATGGGACTGGGGGGGACGGGCTGGACG
>CAYGQY010000482.1:0-1894 GCA_964352195.1 uncultured bacterium | reverse complement strand
ACATCAACCAGGTGGCCTTCTCCAGCGCGGAAGACTTCCTGCAGGCCTACAAACGCGAAGATGATGCGATCATCGGCCACTTCGGACTGGGTTTCTATTCCAGCTTCATGGTGGCCTCCCGGGTCGAACTGGTGAGCCTGAGTGCCCGACCCGAGGCGGAGGCCGTCCGCTGGAGCTGCGACGGCTCTCCCAACTTCAGCCTCGAAGCCGGGGAGCGCAGCGAAGCGGGCACCGATGTGATCCTTCACCTGCAGGAGGAGGAGCTCGAGTACCTGGAGCCGGCCCGGCTCCGCGCCCTGATCACCACTTACTGCGACTTCCTGCCGGTGGAGGTGCAGCTGGAGGGCGAAACGGTGAACCGGAGGGAGGCCCCCTGGCGCAAGAGCGCCCGTGAGCTCAGCGACGAGGACTACATCGCTCTCTACCGCTATCTCTATCCGTTTCAGGGTGATCCCCTGCTCTGGGTCCACCTCAACACCGACTATCCCTATACCCTGCAGGGCATTCTCTACTTCCCGAAGATCACCGGCCGAGCCGACTGGGAGAAGGGGGAGATCCGGCTCTACTGCAATCAGGTGTTCGTCAGTGACTCGATCAAGGAGGTGGTGCCCCGCTACCTGCTTCCCCTGCGGGGTGTGATCGATTCTCCCGACATCCCCCTGAACGTGAGCCGCAGCGCCCTGCAGACCGACCGCCGGGTCCGCTCGATCGGTGGGTTCGTCGCCAAGAAGGTGGGGGACCGGCTCAAGGAGCTGCACCGGGATGACCCGGGCCGCTACGCCGAGATCTGGGAGGGCATCGCTCCATTCATCAAGATCGGCGCGATGGAGGACGAGAAGTTCGCCGACCAGGTGGCCGATCTGGTGCTGTACGGCACCACCGCGCCGGCGGTGGCGGTGTCGCCCGATCCGATCGCCTGCGGCGATCGCGCCTACACCACCCTGGCGGGCTATCGCAGCCGACTTCCATCGGAGACAGCCGCCAGAATCCTCTACTGCACGGACGAGGCGGCCCAGGCCGGCCCCCTGGCCCTCTGGCGGGGCCAGGGGGCCGAGGTGCTGCTGGCCGACACCCTGATCGACGCCCAGTTCCTGCCCTGGCTGGAGGCCCGCCACGACGACCTGCGATTCCAGCGGGTGGACGCCGAACTCGACGACAGCCTCAAGGAGAGTGAGAGTGAATTGAGCGATGCGGACGGCAAGGACAGTTCCGAGAAGCTGCGGGAACTGTTCCGCCAGGCCCTCGGCAACGACCGCGTCACGGTGCAGGTGCAGGCGCTCAAGGGAGACAACGCCCCGGCAGCCCTGATCCTGCTGCCCGAGCAAATGCGTCGGCTCAATGACATGGGCGCCCTGATGGAGCAGCGACTGCCGGGGCTGCCCGAGCACCATGTGTTGCTGATCAACCGCCGCCATCCGCTGGTGGAGGGTCTGCTGGCCCTCTCGGCGGGCTCGGTGATCACCACCGGGGGAGCTCCATCACCGAGCCAGCAGCTGGCGGCGGAGTTGGGCCGCCACCTGCATGACATGGCCCGCCTCTCGGTCGGGGGACTGGAGCCCAACGAACTGGCCGGGTTCCAGCAACGCAACGCCGATCTGATGGGACGCCTGATGGCGCGTGCCCTCTGAGCGCAGGCCACTTTGGTACCATCGGCCCTTGGGCCTCGTCCCTGTTCACAGTCATCGATTGCAGTCATGTCCCGGGTTTGTCAACTCACCGGCAAGCGCGCCAACAACGGCATGGCCGTCAGCCATTCCCATGTGCGCACCAAGAAGCTCCAGCAGGTGAATCTGCAGGAACGGCGTCTGTGGTGGGCTGAGGGCAAGCGCTGGGTGAAGCTGCGGGTGGCCACCCGCACCCTGCGCACCATCCAGAAGAAGGGTCTGGGCGTCTA
>CAYGQY010000481.1:0-1903 GCA_964352195.1 uncultured bacterium | reverse complement strand
TGCTGGCGGATCCGGCCCTGGCTGAGCTGGTGAGGCAGGGCTGGCGGCCGCCAGCCCTGCCTCACCAGCTCAGCCAGGGCCGGATCCGCCAGCAGGTGGCGGAACATCTGGGCCGAGAGCGGGCTGTTCTGCAAGCCCCGGGCCACCGCAAACACGCTGTCGAGGCTGTCCGGGTTCTGCAGGAACTGGGCCAGCCCGGCCACCATCCGCAGCGACTGCAGACGTTGCTTGAGATTCAGGAGCACGGCGGCGGACCAGCAGGGTTGTTAGAGCATGAAGGCGTCCAGCAGCGGCAGCAAGCGCTCCAGGGCAAGGCCGCGGCTGCCCTTGAGCAGCACCACATCGCCGCGCTCAAGCCAGCGGCGCAGGGGCTCGGCCGCCAGTTCGGGGGTCTCCACCAGGGCAAGTCGCTCCAGGGCCGCCGCGGCGCTGGCCATGGCGCTGCCCTCGGCGGGTCCCACCACCAGCACGAGGCCGTCGAGGCCCAGCTCCGCCGCCCGCTGCGCCACCTGGCGATGCAGCTCCACGCTCTGCTCACCGAGCTCCAGCATGGTGCCCAACACGGCGTAGCGGTGGCCGGCGGGCTCTGCGGCAAGCAGCTCCAGGGCCGCCAGCACCGCCTCCGGCGAGGCGTTGTAGGTCTCGTCGAGCACCGTGAAACCCCCCAGGCTGAGCCGGCGGCTGCGCCCACCCGGCACTTCCGCCGTGAGCTGGCGCAAGCGGGCCGGATCGACCCCGAGCTCCCGGGCCACGGCTAGGGCCAACAGCAGATTGCGGGCATTGTGGCGGCCCGCCAGGGGGAGGCGAACCCGCTCAGAACCCCAGGTCCCCTTCAGCTCCAGCTCGGCACCGGCAGCGGCGGAGCCCCCGGGTCCCAGTCGGCCGAGCAGATCCGGAGCCGGCAGGTGCCGATCGCGTTGAGGGGTGGAACCCGGATCGGGGTCTCCCTCAAGGCCGACGCGGACCACCCGTCCTGCCCAGACCCTGGCGACCGCCGCCTCGAGCAGCGAATCCCCCGCTGGGATGACCAGCAGGCCACCGGGGCGGAGCGCGGAGGTGATCTCGCACTTGGCGGTGGCGATCGCCTCCCGGCTGCCGAGCCGGCCGATGTGGGCGGTGCCGATGTTGGTGATCACGGTCACATCCGGCTCGGCGCAGCGGGAGAGCCGTTCGATTTCGCCGAGACCCCGCATGCCCATCTCCAGCACCACCGCCCGGTGTTCAGCCGTGGCCTTCAGCACGGTCAGCGGCACCCCCACATCGTTGTTCTCATTGCCGGTGCTGGCCAGCACCGGCCCGAGGGGAGTGAGGGCGGAGCGAATCAGCTCCCGGGTCGTGGTCTTGCCGGCCGAGCCGGTCACGGCGACGACCGGGACCCGCAGCCGCCGGCGCCAGGCCAGGGCCAGCTGTTGGTAGGCCTCGAGGGAATCGCCCACCAGCCAGAGGGGGCGGCCCGTGGCCCGGGAAAGGGAGGCGGCCTCCTCCGGGCCGAGGCGATCCCGCTGGGCCAGGGCCGCCAGAGCGTTCTTCCGCAGGGCCCCGTCGAGATAGCCGTGCCCGTCGAAGCGCTCCCCCACCAGGGGAACGAACAGGCAGCCGGGCTGGAGGCGCCGGGTGTCGGTGCAGACGGACGCCAACGGCATCCCGGGATCGATGGGATCCGCGGCGATCGGATCCCCCCACAGCTCGACCAGATCGCCCAGACGCATCCGCTCAGCTCACTTCCGATGGTTCGAGCACTATCATCCCGCCCCCCACCCGGGCACTCCGGCCGAGGCTGCGGCCCCGGCGGTCGACCAGACGCAAGCGCTCGAAGCCGGCCGCCGCCGCCAGGGAGCGCCACAACTCCGCCTGTTGGAGGCGCTGGGGGTGGGGCAGGGCGGCGAAGCCGTCGGCCAGGGTG
>CAYGQY010000480.1:0-1926 GCA_964352195.1 uncultured bacterium | reverse complement strand
CCGCTAGCGCCTTCTGGCGCTGCTGCGGGGGCGCAGGCGCGGGCTGCCGGGCTGGGCGGCGCTCCTTCCGTGCGTTCCCATCGGTATCCTCGCCGCCACCAGGGCGGCATCGCTGGTGGCGGCGAGGATACCGATGGGAACGAACGGAAGGAGCGCCGACCAGCCCGGCAGCCAGCGACTGCTCACCAGCAGCAGCGCCAGAAGGAGATAGCGGGCCGCCGCCAGCCGGGGTCGGCTGCGCTCGGCTGAACCGCCGGTGGGGGAGCGGCCGGCTCCCAGACTTCTGCCCACCGCATAGGCCGCCAGCACCAGGCCGAAACCCAGACAGGTGCCGCCCTCGATCTGGCGCACCCACAGGGGAAGCAGGCTGAACAGACCTCCGAAGAGCAGTCCCTGAACCAGGCAGATCCAGCCCAGAGGAAGGGTCGCTGCGGGGGGACGGGTTGCGGAGGGATTAGCCCGGTGAGCGAGATTCAGCACCGGCAGCAGCAGCACCGCCGCCTGGGAGAACTGGAGCAGGGCCTGACCGATCGGGAACGTCACGCCGGTGAGCACGAAGCCCGCCAGAGCCCCCAGATCTCCCCCCCGCCGAAGCCTGGCCATGGGGACGCCACGGGCGGCGACGAGATGGCGCTGCAGGGGCAGACCCGCCATCTGTCCCCCCAGACCGACCAGCAGAACCCCGGCCAGGGAGAGCGGCAGGAGCCAGGGCGCCGCGCCGCCGGTCAGTGACCCGAACGGCCCGGTGGCAACGGCGACGAGCAGGAGCAGCAGGACGGCCAGCAGCTGCAGCCAGGTTCCCAACAGCGCCCGACGGACCAGCGGAAGCAGGGCGGGGAGCGCCGCCAGGGTCGGCAGCAGGCTGTTGATCAGCGGCGAGGGGGTCAGACCACTGACCATCCAGGCGGCGGAAGCCAGGCTGAGACTCACGCTCGCCTGGGAGGCCGCCCAGACCAGCATGAGCCGCCGGGAGTCGATGGGGGACGCCACAGCGGGGGCCCGTGGCCGCTCAGGCGGCCTTGAGCCAGCTGAACATCGAGCGCAGGCCCTTGCCCACCTGCTCGATCGGGAGCTGGCTGTCGCGGTTGCGGATGCGGGTCATCTCGGGTTTGCCGGCCTCGCATTCCGCCACGAAGTTGCGGGCGAAGGTGCCGTCCTGGATGTCGGAGAGGATGCGACGCATCTCGGCCCTGGTCTCGTCGGTGATCAGGCGCGGGCCGCTGACGTAATCGCCGTACTCGGCGGTGTTGGAGATGGAATCACGCATGGCGGTGAGGCCGCCCTTCACCATCAGATCCACGATCAGCTTCACTTCGTGGAGGCATTCGAAGTAGGCCAGCTCGGGCTGATAGCCCGCCTCCACGAGGGTCTCGAACCCGGCCTTGACCAGTTCGCTGAGGCCGCCGCAGAGCACCGCCTGCTCGCCAAAGAGGTCGGTTTCCGCCTCCTCCTTGAAGTTGGTTTCGAGGATGCCGGCGCGGGTGCCGCCGATCGCCTTGGCATAGGCCATCGCCAGGGCACGGGCCTGACCGGAGGCGTCCTGCTCCACCGCGAACAGGCAGGGAACCCCCTGGCCGTTCTGATACTCCCAGCGCACCGTGTGGCCCGGACCCTTCGGGGCAACCATCACCACATCCACGTCGGCGGGCGGCACGATCAGACCGAAGCGGATGTTGAAGCCATGGGCGAAGCTCAGCACCTTGCCCGCCTGGAGGTGGGGCGCGATCTCCCCGTCGTAGACGCTCTTCTGGGTCTCATCGGGCAGCAGGATCATGATCCAGTCGGCCCGCTCAGCCGCCTCGGCCACGCTGACCACCTCCAGGCCATCGGCCCGGGCCTTGTCCGCTGAACGGCTGCCGTCGTAGAGCCCCACCAGCACGCTGACCCCGCTGTCCTTGAGGTTGAGGGCGTGGGCATGGCCCTGGG
>CAYGQY010000479.1:0-1932 GCA_964352195.1 uncultured bacterium | reverse complement strand
CCACCGCCGTGACCCAGAAGGAGGCCACCACTGGAAAGATCAGGGCCAGCAGGCCGAGCACCACCATCAGCACGCCCTCCGCGATGGTGAACGTGCGCAGCGCGGCGATCTGGTGGCGGCCGAGGGAGCCCGAGGGCCGATCCTGCCGGGGGGACAAGGAGGTCATGACGTGGCGAGGATCCTGATCGGTTCCCAGGAACCTAGACAGGCCCGGGCGAACGGTCAGCCCCAGCCGTGGGCGATCAACCAACTGTCATCGATGCTGGCGCCGGGAGCCGGGGCTCCTGCCCCCCCCCGCACGGTGAGCAGGCGCTCGGTGTACTTGGCCAGCAGGTCGGCCTCCAGGTTGACCCGATCGCCCACCCGGCGTTCCCGCAGGGTCGTGCCCCGCCAGGTGTGGGGGATCACGGCGATCCAGAAGCGCTCCCCTCCCGGGCTGCAGCCCGCCACCGTGAGGCTGATGCCGTCGACCGCCACGCTGGCCTTCTCGCAGATGTAGCGGCCGTAGGCGGGATCGCGCCAGCCCAGCTCCAGCCGCCAGGCGCCGGCCGTCTGGCTGATTCCCTGCACCTCCCCGGCCCCGTCCACGTGGCCGCTGACCAGATGGCCCCCGAGCCGGTCGCACAGCCGCAGGGCCGGCTCCAGGTTCACCCAGGCTCCGCTGGCGGCCTTGGCCGCCAGGGTGCTGCGTTCGAGGGTCTCCTCGCTCACGTCGGCACGGAACCCGTCGGCCAGCAGCTGGGAGACCGTCAGGCAGACCCCGTCCACCGCGACGCTGTCACCGAGAGCCAGGGGGGCCAGCCCGGCCAGCCCGTCCACCACCACGCCGCGGGACTGGCGGCGCAGCCTCCCCACCGCCTGAACCAGACCGGTGAACATGTCCCACGCCGCGCTCCTGGCCATAATCGGACATCAGGCTGACGCGTCGGAACCATGGTTGAGATGCGCGTGGCCGGAATCGCGCTCGATGCGGCCAGTCGCAGCCCGATCGTGCTGCTGCGGGATCCCTCCGGCCGCCGCCAGGTGCCGATCTGGATCGATCAGGCCCAGGCCCAGAACATCCTCTCCGGCCTCGGCGGCCAGACCCCACCGCGACCCCTCAGCCACGACCTGATGGCCAGCCTGATGGCGGTGGGCGGCGTCACCCTGGAGCGGGTGATCATCCACTCGATCGAGGATGCCACCTTCCGGGCCGTGCTCAAGCTCAGCGACGCCGACAGCGAGGCCAGCGAACTGGACTGCCGTCCCAGTGATGCCATCGCCCTGGCCCTGCGCACCGGCAGCGCCATCTGGATGCTGGAGGAGGTGGTCGCCGACGCGTCCATCCCGGTGGATGCCGAGGCCGATGCGGAGGAGAAGGAGGATTTCCGCCGTTTTCTCGACCGGCTCAGCCCGGCCGAGCTGATCCGCAACCTGGGCCGGGCCCAGCGCCAGACCAACGGGGGATCGGACCCCGACGAGGGGCCCGCCGATGGGGAGGAGCCCGGATCCGATGGCCCCGCCGGACGGGATCCCGGTGCCCAGCCGGCCTGAGGCGGCGCGGCGGTCATTCGGTGCCGGTCCGGCCGTCTCGCTGTTCAGCCTCGGCACGATGCGGGCCCTCTCCAGCCCCGACAGGATGGAGACGGTGCTCCGCGCCGCCCTGGCTGTGGGGATCAACCACGTCGAGACGGCGCCGTCCTACGGACCGGCCGAGGCCTACCTGGGACGGGCCCTCGGGCGCGTGGCCCGCGAGGATCCGGCCGCCCCGGCCCCGGTGCTCACCAGCAAGCTGCTGCCGGGGGTCCCGCTGGAGGAGGGCAAGGCCCAGCTGCGGGCCAGCCTGGGACGCCTCGGCGTCCGCCGCCTGGACAATCTCGCCGTGCACGGCCTCAATCGCCCCGAGCACCTGGCCTGGGCCCTGGGGGGGGACGGGGCCGCCCTGCTGGAGTG
>CAYGQY010000478.1:0-1935 GCA_964352195.1 uncultured bacterium | reverse complement strand
GGGGCTGCGGCGGGCAGGGAGGCCACCAGAACCGATGGGGACGGATGGGTCAGGGCCAGGGCACGGGTTTCGGTTTCACTCCAGCCGAGCAGGGCATTCGGCCAGAGCCCGGCCACGATGACCAGCAGCGAGAGACTCAGCGCCGGCACCCGCTCCTGCCAACTGGTGCTGCTGTAGTCAGCACGGCTGTTGTCGAGGCGCCCGAATCCCACCCGGTTGAACAGCCGCACGGCATACACGGCGGTGAGACCGGAGGCCAGCAGGCAGCCCAGGGTGGGGATCGGGTAGAGGGTGAAGCTGCCCTGGTAGATCACCATCTCGGCCACGAAACCGGCCTGGCCCGGCACCCCGGCCGAGGCCATCAGGGCCAGCAGAAAGAGGCCCAGGGTGAAGGGCAGTCCCCGGCAGGGGTTGAGCAGACCGGAGAGGTCGGCGATCTCGCTGGTGCCCGTGCGGGTCTCGATCATCCCCACCAGGCAGAACAGCAGGGAGGTGATCAGGCCGTGGGCCAGGATCTGGGCCATCGCCCCCTGCAGGCTCAGCGGGGAGGCGGCCGAAAGGGCGAGCATCAGCAGGCCCATGTGACCCAGGGAGCTGTAGGCCACCAGGCGGCGCATGTCCGTCTGGGCGATGGCGTTGAGGGCGCCGTAGAGGGCCGAGGCCATGCCGAGCAGGGCGATGGCCGGGGCCCAGGCGGCCCAGGTGTCCCCCAGCATCCCGACGGCAAAGCGGAGCAGGCCGTAGGCGCCGAGCTTGGAGACCACTCCGCTGAGCTGCATCGCCACCGGGGTGGAAGCCTGGCTGTAGGCCAGGGGCTGCCAGCCGTGCAGGGGGATCACGGGCATCTTCAGGCCAAAGGCGAGAAGCAGCAGGGCCAGGATCCAGCGCTCGGAGCCCTCCGGCAGACGGGCCAGGGCCAGGGCGTCGTAGGCGAAGCTGAAGCCGTTGGCGTTGAGCAGCCCCATCGCCAGCACCCCCGCCAGCAGGGCGATGCCGGAGGCCGCCCCGTACATCACGTAGCGGATGGCGGCGGTGGAGCGGCTGGGTCCGCCCCAGATCGCCAGCAACAGGGTGGTGGGGATCAGGGTGATCTCGAAGGCGATCACGAACAGCAGGGCATTGCGGGCCAGGAACGCACCCATCAGGCCCAGGTCGGTGGCCAGCAGCAGGGCATAGAAGAGCCGGGCCCGCGGCTGGGCCGGAGAGCTCTCCCCCACGGACAGCAGGGTGATCAGGGCGGTGAGACCCACCAGGGGCAGACTGAGGCCATCGAGGCCCAGATGGAGATCCAGCCCAAGCTGGGGCAGCCAGGCCCGATGCAACTCCGCCACCGGATGGAGGGCCAGCCAGAGGGTGAGCAGCAGCTGGGAGGCGCAGATCAGGGCGGCACCACGGCGGGGCCAGGGACTGCCGGCCGGCAGCAGGGTGAAAACCAGCAGGGCCGGCAGAGGCAGTAGCAGCAGAAGCAGGAGCAGCATCGGAAGGTCTCCTTCAGAAGATCAGAACGGTGCCGGGACGGCGGGTGAGGATCCACAGACCCATCAGCACCACCCCGAAGACCACCGTCAGGGCGTACCACTGGACCCGGCCGGAGGTGCTGAAGCTGAGGCGCCGGGCACCCTCCAGGGAGAGCAGCCCGCTGCGGGTGCTGAACCCGTCGACCAGCCAGCGTTCGCACCAGTTGCTGGCGGTGGCCAGGATCACCACCAGCCCCACCACCGTGCGCCGATAGAGGGTTTCGGTGTGCAGATCGGAGGCCAGCCACTCCTGCAGCCCGGAGAAGGAGGCCGGCAGCACCGGCTGTCCGATCGACTCAGCGCGGGCATGGGCGGAGGCCGCCGTGGACGGCAGCAGGTAGAGCAGGACGGCGGCCCCTAGACCCACCAGGGTGGAGGCCAGCAGCGGAACCCCCATCGCCCCCCAGCGGGCCCCCAG
>CAYGQY010000477.1:0-1943 GCA_964352195.1 uncultured bacterium | reverse complement strand
CGTGGCCGCCCGGACGACGCCCTGGGGTCCGGCCAGGGGGCCAGGCGAGGGCGGCTGGCCGGTGCCCCCCCCCCTGAGCGTTGGAGGCTCATCGTGAGCGGCCGTGTGCAGGGGGTGGGCTACCGGCAGGCCTGCTGCCGTCGGGCCCAGTCGCTGGGGCTCGGTGGCTGGGTCCGCAACCGGGCCGACGGCCGCGTGGAACTGGAGGCGGAGGGAAGCATCCAGGGCCTCGAGGATCTGCGGCTCTGGTGTGAATCGGGTCCCGCCGCCGCCCAGGTCGGCGGTGTGAGCGCGAGTGTGATCCCCCTCGGTGGCCACGACTGGTTCGAGATCCGCCCCTGACACCCGTTCTCCCCATCCGACTTGAACTGTGGCTGCTGCGCCATGGGGCCACGGCCTGGGCCCGCGATGGGCGGCACACCGGCCGCACCGATGTGCCGCTGACCGACCAAGGGGAGGCGGAAGCACGGGCCCTGGCCCCGGCCCTGGCGGGGATGGGATTCAGCGCGGTGCTCACCAGCCCGCTGCAGCGGGCACGGCGCACCTGCGACCTGGCCGGCCTCGGCGACGGCGCCCGGCCCTGTGACGATCTGATGGAGTGGGACTACGGCGACTACGAAGGCCGCACCACCGCCGAGATCCGCCGCGACACGCCCGGTTGGACGGTGTGGACCCATGGATGTCCGGGCGGCGAGAACGCCGCCCAGCTGGAGGTGCGCTGCCGGCGGGTGATCACTCTTGCCTCCGCCCTGGCGCCGGCCAGGGTCGCCCTGGTGGCCCATGGGCATCTGCTGCGGGCCCTGACGGGTACCTGGCTCGGGCTCGGGGCAACCGGGGGCGCCCTCTTCGCCCTGGAGACCGGAACCCTCGGCGTGCTCGGCCACGAACGGGAGCGACCCGTCATCCTGCGCTGGAACGTGCCTCCCACCCCTCCGTCCGCATGACCGATGCCACCCTCTGGGCCGAACTGATCGCCTACGGCAGCGGGATCAGCCTGAGCCCGATCCACATCGGTCTGCTCCTGCTGCTGCTGCTCGGTCCGGATCCCCTGCGGCGTGGGGGTCTGCTCGTGCTCAGCTGGATGGTGACGATCGTCGTGATGGTGGCCCTGTTACTCACCGTGGGCCACGGGTTGCTGCTGACCATGGAGCAGGGCAGCACCCACCGCACCGGCCTGGACCTGATCGGCGCGGGTGCGCTGCTGGCTCTGGGGGTCAGGGATCTGATGCCCACCAAGGCCGGAGGGGACGAACCGGCCGGCTGGGTCCGCCAGCTGGATCGCTTCTGTGCCCTGCCCCTGCCGCTTCTGATCGGTGTGAGCGTGGCCATCGAGGTGATCAGCCCCGACGACCTGGTGCTGCTGGCCAAGGGGGCCTCCGCCCTGCTGGCGGCAGGCCTGGGCCGCGGCCAGGAGGTCCTCCTGGCCGCGGCCTTCGTGCTGGCGGCGAGTCTGCTGCTGCTGCTGCCCTTTCTGGGGGTAGTTTTCGGACGGGAGCGGGTGCTGCCGACGCTGCGGCGCGGCAAGCAGGTGCTCTATGCCAATGGGGAGTTGGTGATGGGCACGATCAGCCTGGCCCTGGCGGCCTATCTCGCCTGGCAGGGCATCGAGGGTCTCCAGCTGGCCTGATCTCAGGGCTCCTGCAGCCACCGCTGCCACTGGTGGCGTTCCTCCGGGCTGCCCGCCATGGCCACCATCGAGACCCCGCTGCGGGCCCGGCTCACGGCCACATAAACCAGCTGGCGCCGCAGGCGGGGATCCTCCGGCCAGAACACGTCGGCGTCGATGAACACCTCCCCGAAGCTGCTGCCCTGGCTGCGGTGCACGGTGAGGACGGCGGCAGGCCCCAGCGAGGCGAAGGCGTCGCGCACCAGGAAATAGCGCCTCCAGAGGGCCCGGGCCCCCGCCCCGCCCCGGCCGGCCTGCGGGCGGAGGCCCGCGCGGC
>CAYGQY010000476.1:0-1943 GCA_964352195.1 uncultured bacterium | reverse complement strand
CCCTTCTGCCGCAGCAGGGCCCGGCCCAGGGTCCCGCCCGCTCCGGTGATGGCCACGGTCCGGCCCCGCAGCGGCAGAAGGGTGGAAGGCATGGTGGAGGCCGTCGATTCAGGCTCGGCTCGGGCCAGGGCTGGATGGCCGCCTCAGCATCGGACATGGTGTGATGGCCACCAGCCCGGAGTGGCCACCCGCTCCTCCCCCGATCCCGGTCCCGAACAGGCCTTGCCGGCGCTGTATGGGCCCTACTGCGGCGGGGTCGATCGGGAAGGTCTGCTGGCCGAAGCGCTTGAGCGCCTCGCCGTCGGCCAGGTTCAGGGCCAGCGGCGGCTGTGGCCCGACGGCCGACGGGCCTTCCTCCTCCGCTGGCGGGCGGGGGGCGCGCCCCAGGAACTCAGCCGCTGCGACCTGAGCGTGTCGGCCGCCTCCGGAGGAGCCTCGGAGGTCACCTACGGCTTCGAAGTTCCCACCCACCAGCTGGTGCGCTGGCTGATGGATCTGCTTGAGGCCGCTGGACGGGCCCCTGAGGGAAGTGGTTCCAGCGATCTTCCGGACACCTTCTGGCGCTGGCTGCTCCAGGGCGAGGGGTCCCCATCGGCATAGATTGACGACCCGGAGCCCCCTCCCAGAGGTCGATTCATGAGCACCACCCTGCTGATCGGATCCTGCGATCCCTTCAGCGGCAAGTCCGCCCTGGTGCTCGGCCTGACCCGACAGCTGACCCAGCTCGGTTGCCCGGTGCGCTTCGGCAAGCCGCTGGCCACCAGCATGCGCGCCGCCGCCCAGGCCGGCGAGACCGGTGAACGGCTCGACGATGACGTGCGGTTTGTCGGCGGCATCCTTGGTCTGCCGGCCGAGCAGCTGCTGCCGTCCCTGCATCTGCTGGAAGCCTCCACGGCCCAGATCCGCCTGCTGGAGGGTGACCTGCTGCCCGGGGAGGGCTTCGAGCGCTTTCGGGCCCAACTGGCGGCCTACCCCGACGGCCTGACCGTGCTGGAGGCGGCCGGCAGCCTCAGCGAGGGGAGGCTGTACGGCCTGAGCCTGGCCCAGCTGGCCACCGCCCTGCAGGCGCCGGTGGTGCTGGTGCACGCCTGGGACGACAGCCGCAGCGTTGATCCGTTGCTGCAGGCCCAGGCCCAGCTCGGTGATCAGCTGGCGGGAGTGGTGCTCAACGCCGTGGATCCCGATGCGGTGGCGGCCCTGCGCTCCGAGCTGGTGCCAGCGCTGGAGCGCCTCGGTCTGCCGGTCTACGGCGTGCTGCCGCGCAGCCCCCTGCTGCGCAGCGTCACGGTGGAGGAGCTGGTGGAGCGGCTGGAGGCGCGGGTGCTCTGCTGCCCGGAGCGGCTCGATCTGCTGGTGGAGACGCTCTCGATCGGAGCGATGAACGTGAATTCCGCCATGGAGTTCTTTCGCCGGCGCCGCAACATGGCCGTCGTCACCGGCGCCGACCGCACCGACATCCAGCTGGCGGCCCTGGAGGCCTCCACCCAGTGTTTGATCCTCACCGGCGCCGGCGAGCCCCTGCCCCAGCTGATCCACCGCGCCGAGGAGCTGGATGTGCCCCTGTTGAAGGTGGAGCACGACACCCTCAGCACCGTGGAGGTGATCGAGCGGGCCTTCGGCCATGTGCGCCTGCACGAATCGGTCAAGGCCACCTACGCCATCCGTCTGGTGGAGGAGCACTGCCGCTTCGATCGCCTCCTCGAGCGTCTCCAACTGCTGAAGACGGTCTGATCGGCTTGCCCCATAAGGGCGCTGCTAGTTTCGCTCAAACGGATGCACGTACGAGGTGACCCGGTCCCTTGATCTGCCGGCCCTCGACCGGATCGACACCCTCGCCCAGGAGCTCGCTCTCCTTCAGGACACGGGCAAACGCAGGATCGCCATCCTTGGCAGCCGCCATGTGCCCGTGGTGTCCATCCACCTGGTGGAACTGGTGGCCCGCT
>CAYGQY010000475.1:0-1943 GCA_964352195.1 uncultured bacterium | reverse complement strand
GAGCTGATCCATCCATGGCCACACCCTCCTCCCGCCAACCGACCTCCCGGCGTACCAGCTCCAGCCGGGGTGTGAGCCGAACCACCGCCACCGCTGCCTCAGAACCCGCCGCAGCCAATTCACCGGTCTCCCCCAAGGCCCTGCCGGCCGCCAGTCCGGAGCCCCCCGTCCCGGCCTCCGAGCCCGCGGCGGCCGCGGAACCACCAGCCCCCTCCAGCGCCTCCAGTTCCAGCCCGAGCCGCCGCTCGGCGCCTGCCTCCAGCCGATCGGCCGGATCCGGGCGTCGCTCCGGCGGCGCCGCTCCATCCCCTTCTTCACCCTCCCCTACCGCCATGGACCCGACCCCGCACGGCATCGCCCTGGGCATGATCGAGACCCGTGGCCTCGTGCCCGCCATCGAGGCCGCCGACGCCATGACCAAGGCCGCCGAAGTCACCCTGGTCTCGCGAGAGTTCGTGGGGGGCGGCTACGTCACCGTGATGGTGCGGGGCGAAACCGGCGCCGTGAACGCCGCCGTGCGAGCCGGGGCCGATGCCTGCGAGCGGGTCGGTGACGGCCTGGTGGCCGCCCACATCATCGCTCGTCCCCACAGCGAAGTGGAACCCGCCATCGGCTACAGCGGCGCTGACCGCAGGAGCTGAGCGCGATGGTGAGCGTGCATCCCAGGGTGCTGGGCTACCTGGGCCGTGCCCTCAGCCTGGAGCTCTCGGCCGTGCAGCAGTACATGACCCAGGCCTCCCTCCTCTCCCTCTGGGGGGACACCACCGCGGCCGAGCGGTTCCGTCACGAAACCGTCGAGGAACTGCAGCACGCCGAACGCATCGTGCAGCAGATGCTGCGGCTGGGGGTGGCCCCGTCGGCCTCCCAGCTGCGTCCAGTCAGCACCGCCGCCGACCTGGTGGGCCTGCTGCGCCAGAACGCCCTCCTGGAGGACGGTCTTATCCAGCACTACGCGGAGGCCACCCGTTTCTGCGTCCAGATCGGTGATCCGGACGACGCCACCTTCTTCCAGGCCCTCTGGGAGGAGGAACGGCAGCATGGCCAGGAGC
This sequence comes from uncultured bacterium, assembly GCA_964352195.1. Lineage (GTDB taxonomy): Bacteria > Cyanobacteriota > Cyanobacteriia > PCC-6307 > Cyanobiaceae > CAYGQY01. The sequence goes on along the minus strand of CAYGQY010000475.1, from coordinate 894 downwards.
TCGACGCCTGGCTCCTGAAGCTCGACGGGGCCCGTGACCGCCAGCTGCCGCAACGGGCCACCTTCTGAGTCCCTGACGGTCCAGATCCCTGGCACCGCTGCGCTCCTGAGTCCGCCGTGTCCCCGGTCCCGCCTCTCTCCGTTCAACTGGCCTGGCTGATTCCGCTCTACGGATTCGGCGGGGTTCTGCTGTCCCTTCCCTGGGCCTGCGGCCGGTCCCCCCTGACCGGACCGCGGCCGGCCGCCTATCTCAACATCCTGGTGACGCTGCTGGCCCTTCTGCACGGCAGCGTGCTGCTGGCCACCGTGCTCCGGGACGGGCCCTTCAGCCTCAGCCACGACTGGTTCGAGTCGGCGGACCTGCAGCTGCGGCTGAGCTTCGAACTCTCGGCCACCAGCCTGGCCTGCCTGGAGCTGGTGATCGCCCTGAGCCTGCTGGCCCAGGTCTTCGCCCTGGGCTACCTGGACAAGGAGTGGTCCCTGGCCCGCTTCTTTGCCCTGATCGGCTTCTTCGAGGGCGCGATGGCGGGGGTGGTACTGAGCAGCTCCCTGTTCCTGACCTACTTCCTGCTGGAGATGCTGACGCTCTCCACCTATCTGTTGGTGGGGTTCTGGTATGCCCAGCCCCTGGTGGTTACCGCTGCCCGGGACGCCTTCCTGACCAAACGGGTCGGCGATGTGCTGCTGCTGATGGGGGTGGTGGCCCTCTCGGCCTGGGCGGGGGTGATGACCTTCGAGGATCTCTACAGCTGGGTCCCCCAGGCCGGCCTGTCTCCCCTGGCCGGGAACCTGCTGGGACTGGGGCTGATCGCCGGTCCCCTGGGCAAATGTGCCCAGTTTCCGATGCACCTCTGGCTCGATGAGGCCATGGAGGGCCCCAACCCCGCCTCGATCC
>CAYGQY010000474.1:0-1967 GCA_964352195.1 uncultured bacterium | reverse complement strand
AGCTGAAGAGATCCGGCTGCTGGGCCTCTCCGGTCATGGGCGGCAAGGCAGGGAACGGGCGTGGCCATCCTGTGACAGAGCTGGACAAAACAGGGGGTTTCGTGCCAGCTCGAACCTCTCGGCAGGGGAAGGGTGTTGCAGGATGGCCTCTTGATGTAGCCGAGCTCACCAAATGCCGGCCCAACGCCGATGCCGAACCCTGGGATGTTGGCCGCTGTGGCCCCGACGACGGCCCTGACGATGGCCGCTCCGCTCCACCCCTCCCTCGATTCCACGGCGCCGCCGCTTCAGCCCCGGACGGAAGCCCTCCAGCTCTCCCAGCGGGCCCGGGCTCTGCAGCCCTCCCTCACCCTCGCCATCGCCGCCAAGGCGCGGCAGTTGAAGGCCGACGGCCAGGACATCTGCAGCCTCAGTGCCGGCGAACCGGACTTCGACACCCCCGCCTTCATCCGCCAGGCGGCGGCCCAGGCCCTCGAAGCGGGCCACACCCGTTACGGCCCCGCCGCCGGGGAGCCCGCCCTGCGGCAGGCCATCGCCAGCAAGCTCAGCCAGGAGAACGGGGTGCCCACCGGCAGTGGCCAGGTGCTGGTCACCAACGGCGGCAAGCAGGCCCTGTTCAACCTGTTCCAGGTGCTGCTCGACCCCGGCGATGAGGTGCTGCTGCCGGCCCCCTACTGGCTGAGCTACCCCGAGATGGCCCGCCTGGCCGGAGCCAGCGTCACCCTGCTGCCCTGTGAGGCCGCCGCTGGTTTCCGGCTCGACCCCCAGCAGCTGGAGCAGGCGATCAGCCCAGCCACCAGGCTGCTGGTGCTGAACAGCCCCGGCAATCCCACCGGCATCGTGATCAGCCGCGGCGAACTGGAGCAGCTGGCCGCGGTGCTGCGGCGCCATCCCCGGGTGGCCGTGGTGTGCGATGAGATCTACGAATCCCTGCTCGCTCCCGGCCTGGTCCACCACAGCCTGGCCGCCGTGGCCCCCGACCTGGCCGATCGGATCTTCATCGTCAACGGCTTTGCCAAGGGCTGGGCCATGACCGGCTGGCGGGTCGGCTGGCTGGCCGGCGCCGAACCGGTGATCAAAGCCGCCTCGGCCCTGCAGAGCCAGTCCACCAGCAACGTCTGCAGCTTCGCCCAGTTCGGCGCCCTGGCCGCCCTGCAAGGCCCGCGCGACTGTGTGCAGGCCATGGCGGCTGAGTTCAACCGCCGGCGCAGCCTGCTCAGCGAGGGCCTGCGCCGCCTCCCCGGAGTCACCCTGCCCGAGCCCCAGGGCGCCTTCTACGCCTTCCCGGATGTGAGCGCCTGCGGGCTCGACTCCATGACCCTCTGCGACCGCCTGCTCGACAGGGTGGGGCTGGCGGTGGTGCCCGGCGTGGCCTTCGGCGACGATCGCTGCATCCGCCTCTCCTGCGCCGCCTCCCCGGCGGCGATCGAGGATGGCCTGCAGCGCCTGGAGCGCTTCTTCGCGGCGCTCTGACGAGGGGCCTGAGGACGGGAGGGCAGGATCATCGGGTCGTTGCCTCTCCTGGACCCTTGACCACCCGAGAACGCTGGGCCGTTGCGCTTGCCGGCCTCCTCCTGATCGGCCTGCTGCCAACGGCCTGCACCCCCCGCCCCGAAGGCGCCACAGCCCCGAACGGCAGCAGCAGCGAGGCTGCCAGGCCCAACGAGAAACGGGTGCTGCGCATGGGCGCCATCCCCGATCAGAACCCCGAGAAACTCAACCGCCTCTACAGCCTGGTGGCCGAAGAGCTCAGCGAGCAGCTCAAGGTGCCCGTGCAGTTCGTGCCCGTCACCGACTACACCGCCGCCGTGAGTGCCTTCCGCACCGGCGACCTGGATCTGGTGTGGTTCGGCGGCCTCACCGGCGTGCAGGCCCGGCTGCAGAAACCGGGCGCCCGCGCCCTGGCCCAGCGCGACATCGACCGCTCCTTCCACAGCGTGTTCATCGCCAACCCGAACAGCGGCCTC
>CAYGQY010000473.1:0-1970 GCA_964352195.1 uncultured bacterium | reverse complement strand
GGGCATCAACGATGCCTTTCTGCGGGAGGTGGGCGAAACGCTGCCGAAGGCCAGCGCCGCCCTCTGCCTTCTGGTGCGCGACGCCACACCCGATCGGGTGATCGAGCGGCTGCGCAGCCATGCCCCCCACGCCAAGCTGCTGCGCACCAGCCTCAGCCACACTGATGAGGAGAAGCTGCGGGAGCTGCTCGATCTCAGCTGCAAACAGGCGGAAGCCCTGAGGCTGGGCTGATCCCTGTGCCGCCCAGGCCCCCGGCCGGGGTGTCGGGCAGCCCGGGGACGGCGTTCGGTGGGCGTCGCCGCTTCAGTGGCTGCCGCCCCGGCCGCTGTGGCCGGCTTTGCCGTGGCCATGGCCACCGGAGCGTTTGGCGGCGGCCGGACGCCTCTGGCCCGAGCGGGCCGGCGCCTGGGTGGGGCAGGGGGCGACCTGAAAATCCCAGCCCTTGTCCTGCAGCTGGCGGTTCACGGCCCCCACCAGCTCCTGGGGCAGGTCTTCAGCCATCTGTTCCGCCGAGGTGATGATCGACGGGGAGCCCTGTTTGAGTTCCCAGAGCAGTTCGGCCCACTGTTCCACCAGGGTGCGCTCGGAGCTGTCCCCGGCGCGGCCCTCGGAGAGAAGCACCAGGCCCTGGCCCTCCAGAGCGCGCTGACAGCCGCTCCGCTGCCAGACCGTGGCGCGGGCTCGGTGCAGACCGGAGCCGGGCTGGGCCAGGCCGAGGCGCAGGGCCTGATCGGTGGGTTGTCCGCCCGGTTCCCGCAGGCCGGCCTGGATCAGCAGACGACCGCAGGAGACCGCCGAGATGCCGAACAGGCGGCCGAGATCGGTGAGGGACAGCCAGGGCTGGGTAGGGCTGATGGACGGAGCCATGCGGAAGGACGCCAGCGGCGTCGGACGATGCGTTCAGTGCAGCCATGCTCTCTCAATCAGGCGCTACCGCAAGTTGTCAAGTGGAAACCGGCACAGGGGGCCAGCTCGTCAGGAATCGTCATGCCGTTGGCTGGGTCCGAGCCAGCGTTCCAGGGCCGGGGAGAACACTTCCCGGATCACGGTGAGTTCCCGGCCGCTGCGGAAGAAGCGGTAGTGGCGGCTCCAGAAGGGTCCTGGCTGGCCGAACTCCCGCTCCAGCCAGGGGGCCTTCACCTGGGCCAGGCCGTCCACCTCCCGGAACAGTTCGGCCCGCTCCGCGGTCAGACTGCGCCAGATCGGCTGGCTCCGGTCCCGCAGGTGGCGGTCGGCCTCGGCCTGGTTCCACCAGCTCTCGGCCCAGGCCAGGGCCTGCCCCCGGCAGCGCAGCCAGACCTGGCGCCGCAGGAGGGGGGGCTCCAGGTCCGCCACCTCCGGGGGGCGCAGGGCGTCGGCTCCGGGATCGGGGGCCATGGCGATCAGATCGATCGTCACCGGCGCTCCGGTGAGCAGGTGCAGGTGCCGTGTCGGGCTGCCGTCACCCAGCAGCAGCAACATCCAGGCGCCGCTCAGCTGGTGGGGAGCGCGGGCCTGCTGCACGGCCGCGCAGGGGGCCTGCCAGATCGGCGCCGGTGAGGTGAGCAGGGCCGACCCGTCCGTGGGCCCGGCGGGCCCGGTGGCCGCATGGACCGTGATGGTGCCCGCCATCGGGGTGCCCCAGGGGCGTTCAGGCTAAGCAGCTCAGCGCTGCCGGCGCTTGGGGCCGGGCGTCGGGGGGACTGGGCCCCGGGGCCCAGCAGTCGGCTCAGAAGCCACCGCTGATGCTGACCCGGCGCTGTTGGCCATCCCGTTCGATCACCACCGAATCCCCGGACGTGGAATGGAGCCGCCAGCCGGTGCCCCCGATCGTCTCCCCGACGGTGGCGTTGGTGGAGCTGCCCCCCATCTGGAAGATGGCCGACCCGCTCTGGCCCCTGGCCTGGACCACCCCGACCAGCATGGGCAGATCGCCGCCGCCGCCGGCCCCCAGCGCCGGTTCGGGTGGAGGTGCGGCCACCCCCAAGAC
>CAYGQY010000472.1:0-1976 GCA_964352195.1 uncultured bacterium | reverse complement strand
CCCCGGGGGGGCACCGCACCGCCGCCAGCCCCCCGTCGCGCTGAGATGGCAGTCCCCTCCGAGGCGGGAGACGGCTCCTCGATCGCCCGCTCCGCCGGTCTGGCGGTGGGTGGGGTCACGCTCCTGGCGGTGCTGGGACCCCTGCTCGGTCTGTCCCCCTGGGCGATCACCCTGGCGGCCGGTGGACTCCTGGCCGCCCTCACGCTGGATGCGGCCCGCTTCGGCGGTCGCGGCGGCCATCTGATCGCCGAAACCCTCCCGGGCGGAGACGGTCGCCTGCGCCGGATCGCCATCCATGAAGCCGGCCACGCCCTGATCGCCGATCGGGAGACCCTGGAGGTGAAGCGGGTGCTGGTGGGCAGCCTCGCCTGCCTGCGGGCGGGCCTGGCGGCGAGTGGCAGCACCGAATTCGAGCCGCCGGCCCACGCCAAACTGCCGGCCGAGGACCTGCGCCGCTGGAGCCGCGTGCTCCAGGCGGGCATGGTGGCTGAAGTGCTGCTCTATGGCCGCTCCCGGGGAGGCGCCGACGACCGGGCCCTGCTGGGTCGCCTCTGGGGTCTCTCCGGCTTCGATGTCGCCACGGCCCAGCGCGAGCAGCGGCGGGCAAGGCGGGAGGTGGACCAGGTGCTCCGCCGCGAGCGCCAGGCCCTGGAGATCCGCGCCGAAGCTCTGGTGCAGGCCGCGCCCCGGCTGCTGCGTCCGATGGCCTGATCCGCGTGGTGCTGGCCTTCCTGGATTGCCCCACCGGCGTGGCCGGCGACATGCTTCTGGCCGCCCTGTTCGACCTCGGTCTGCCCCGGGCGGCGGTGCTGGAGCCCCTGGCCAGGCTGGGCCTGGGCAGGGCGGTGAAGCTGCGCCTCGAGCAGGGCCGCAGCGGAGGGCTGCGCGGCTGCCGACTGAGCGTGGTGCCCGAGGAGCCCCAGACCTCCCATCGCCTCTGGCGGGAGTTGCGCGGCACCCTGGCCGGCAGTGCCCTCGCCCCGCCCCTGCGGGAGCGGGTCCTGGAGGTCTTCACCCTGCTGGCGGAGGCCGAGGGGGCCGTTCACGGCCATCCACCCGAGCAGGTCCACTTCCACGAGGTGGGGGCGGTGGATGCCCTGGTGGATGTGGTGGGGTGCTGCGCTGGCCTGCTCCATTTCGCGGTGGACCGGCTGGAGTGCGCACCACCCCCGGCGGGCCATGGCACGGTGCGCAGCGCCCATGGCCGGCTGCCTCTGCCGGCCCCGGCGGTGCTGGAGCTGGCCCGGCGCCGGGGGATTCCCCTGGCCAGCAGCGAGGGGTTCCCCGCGGCGGAGCTCACCACGCCCACGGGCATGGCCCTGCTGGCCTGCTGGGCGGATCGCTTCGGCCCCGCCCCCAGCCTGGTCCCCACCCGAGTGGGGATCGGCCTCGGCCATCGGCCGCTCGATCGCCCCAACCTGCTGCGCCTGTGGCTGGGATCGGCGCCGGCGGCGGCCCCGCTCTCCGGGACGTCGCCGGCGAAGACGCCGATCCTGGAAACAGTGCTGCAGCAGCAGGCCCAGATCGACGACGCCAGCGCCGAGGATCTCGCCGTTCTGGTGGAGGAGCTGCGCCGGGCCGGGGCTCACGATGTCTTCACCACGCCCGTGCAGATGAAGAAGGGCCGCTCCGGCCTGCTGATCACCGTGATCGCTAGCCCGGAGCTGGCGGAGGAGCTGCGGGGGGTCTGGTGGCGCTGGGGCACGAGTCTGGGGGTGCGGGAGCAGCACCAGCAGCGCTGGGTCCTGCCGCGCCGCAGTTTTACCCTGCCCACCGCCCTGGGCCCGGTGCGGGTCAAGGGGGCCGTTCGACCCGATGGCCAGTGCCGCTTCAAGCCGGAACATGAGGATCTGGCGGCCCTGGCCCAGCGCCACGGCCTGGGCCTGGAGGAGCTCCGGCAGGCGGTGCGTGTGGCCCTGGGGGAGCACAATGCGGCGGCCCCTTCCGACGGGAGCTGATGCGGATCCCTCCCCGCC
>CAYGQY010000471.1:0-1982 GCA_964352195.1 uncultured bacterium | reverse complement strand
CTGCGCCGCACGTAGCTGATGTCGTCGATCACCAGCAGGCTGTAGCGATCCAGCTTCTGGATCAGGGCTGGGAGCTCAAAGCTGGCCTTGGCCTTCTGCAGCAGCTGCACCAGGGCGGTGGCCGGGAAGAAGCGGCAGGCCTGGTCCTGCTCAATCATCGCCATCGTGATGGCAATGGCCAGGTGGGTCTTGCCCACGCCGCTGGGGCCAAACAGCAGCAGGTTCTCGGCCTGCAGCAGCCAGGTGTGGCTGCGGGAGAGCACCTGCAGCTCCTGCCAGTGCTTGGGCTCGAGGTGCTGGTGATCAAACCCGTCGAGGCCCTTCTGCCAGGGCAGATGGGCCTCCCGCAGCAGCCGCTGGCGCCGTGCCACCTGTCGGTGGTCACACTCTTGCTCGCAGAGGGCATAGAGGAACTGGCCGGGGCTCCAGCCCTGGGCCTCAGCCTGCTGAGCGAGCGGCTGCCAGTGGCTGCGGAACCGCGCCAGCTTGAGTTGTTTGAGCAGCAGCGGCAGCGCCGCTTCCACGGCCGCTGAGCGGGGTACCGGGGAGGAGGTGGTCATAGGAGGCCAGCAGGTGTTGGGGAATGACGGGATCAGGCAGAGCGCTCCGGCGTGGCTGCACCCGGAAGCGTTGCTGCAGGAGCGAGAGGGACAGGCTCTGGCGCTGCTGCGCCTGCTGCAGGAAGGCGAGCACCAGCGCAAATGAGGCCACCCGCACGGCGACATAGAGGGCCTCGACCATGAGCCGGGCTGCCGCGTCACGGTCACCGCTGGCCAGCAGGCGCTGCCAGAAGTTCCACCAGTGCTGGTCGGGGAAGAGGTGGCGCTGGTAGCGGCAATGGAGCAGGGCCCGTGGCTTGGCGCGCAGGCCATCGATCAGGTGCTCCAGATCGATGCACCAGGCCCTCGGGCCATGGCTGCCGGTGCCGTAGACGCGGGGCAGCTGACAGACCCAGTCGCTGAGCAGGTAGACGATCAGCCGGTCGTGGTGCAGCCGCACCGTCACCTGGCGGCCCATCAGGGTGGGCGGCACCGAGTAGATCACCTGCCGCACCTCGATCGTGCTGGTGCTGCGCACCCGAACGTTGAGCAGCTCGTAGTCCGCAAAACGGAAGGCCGGCAAAGCACCGAGATGCTCGAGTTCCTGCTCGTAGCGCCGCTGCCTGGGGGCGTTGAGGGCGCTGAACACCTCAGCGAGCAGTTCGCCGTATTCGGCCGGCTCGTCGAAATCGCAGCTGCCGCGCAGCAGCAGCTTCTGCTCCAGCCGCCGTTTCACATGGCCGTGCGGTGCCTCGACGATGCCGTTCTCATGGGCCACCCCCCGGTTGTTGCGGCTGGGGCTCAGGCCGTAGTGGGCGCAGAGGGCCTGGTAGCGGGGGGTGATGTCGAGGGCATAGCTGCCATCCCGGTTGCGGCTGGCGGCCGAGAGCCGATCGGTACGCAGTTCCCGCGGCACACCACCACAGGCGGCCAGGGCGTTCTGCAGCCCCTCTGAGAGGGCGACAAAGCTCTCGCCGCCGTGGATCACCTGGCCATAGGCCCAGCCGCTCCAGGCCAGGCGGTAGTGGAACAGCAGATGGGGAAAGGGCTCTCCTCTCAAGGTGATGACGACCCGTTTGACCTTGGTGAAGTCGCAGAAGCCGATCTCTCCGGGCTGATACGCCAGCGGAAACATCACCTCCGGCGTCGGGCCATGCAGCGCCTTCCACTGCTGCACCCGCCGCTGCAGGGTGCGTTTCAGCGAACTCCAGTCCTGATCTGGCTTTTGCTCCTGCAGGTGCTCCAGCAAGGTGGTGGGTGTGAGCGCCGGATGCCGCTCCAGCAGCGGCAGCAGCAAAGGCTCCCACACCTCAGCCAGAGGATCTGGTCGGCGCCTGCTGCGGGGCTTGGCAGCTTGGGGTTGGAGGCGGCCTGAGTCGATCCGGTGAGCACTGCTCACCGAGATGCCCGCCGCTGCGGCAGCCACCTCCTGGCGGCTGCCGG
>CAYGQY010000470.1:0-1985 GCA_964352195.1 uncultured bacterium | reverse complement strand
GGCGCAGGTTCAGCTCGGGCACCATCACCTCCATCCGGGGGTGGGGGTTGGCGATCGTGAGGGTTCCACTCAGCTCCACGGCGCCGTCCTCGAGCCAGCGCGTCGTCCAGGGTCCGGAACTCAGGCGCAGGGGTGAGGCGGGCCGCAGCCGGTGGCGCAGCTCCAGCCAGAGCAGGGTGAGGCCGAACAGCAGGCCCACCAGCAGGGCGGCGCTCAGGAGCGGTGGCAGGGACGGCAAGGGGCAGCGGCGCCGGAATCAGCGGGAGCGTAGGTCGCGCCTGGCGGTCTGGCCCGGCTCGCCGCTGTCGGCCCCCTAAGTTCGAGCCAGGCTCCGGGCGCCGGCTGCGATGAAGAAGACCTTCGTGCTCGACACGAACGTGCTGCTGCACGATCCGCTGGCGATCAACCGGTTCGAGGACAACACCGTGGTGATCCCGATCGAGGTGGTCGAGGAGATCGACCGCTTCAAGCGCGATTCCTCCGAGAAGGGGCGCAATGCACGTCAGGCCTCGCGGTTGCTCGATGGGCTACGCCGCAAGGGGAACCTGGCCGATGGGGTGGAGATCGATGCGATCCACCATGGCCTGCTGAAGGTGGTGTTCTGCCGCAGCGAGACCCTCAGCCAGCTCCCGCCGGAACTCAAGGTCGGCAACGGCGACAACAACATCCTGGCAGTGGCCCTCGAGCAGCGTCTGCAGGACGTGATGGGCAGTCACCCCCCGGTGGTGCTGGTCACCAAGGACACAAACCTGCGCATCAAGGCGGATGCGGTGGGGTTGATTGCCCAGGACTACACCACCGACAAGGTGGCGATCGCCGATCTCTACCCCGGGGTGAGCGAGTGGAGGGTGCCGGCGTCCCTGATCAAGGGTCTCCATCGGGACGGGAGGCTGGATCTTGCCGATGGGGGCCCGGGCCAGCCGCTGCTGCTGGCCAATGAGGGGGTCACCCTGGTGGATGACGTGCGGCCCTCCCACACCCTGCTCGCCCGGGTGGACAGCGCCGGCGGCAGCCTGCTGACCCTGCAGACGGTGGGTCGCCTCAAGCTGGGCCGGGTAGCGCCCCGCAACCGTGAGCAGACCTTCGCGCTCGATCTGCTGCTGGATCCAGCGATCGAACTGGTGACCCTCGTGGGCAAGGCGGGCACCGGCAAGACCCTGCTGGCCCTGGCCGCCGGACTGCATCAGGTGGCGGATGCCCATCTTTATGACCGGCTGCTGGTGACCCGGCCGGTGATCCCCCTGGGCAAGGACCTCGGCTTTCTGCCGGGGGATCTGCAGGAGAAGATGGGCCCCTGGATGCAGCCGATCATCGACAATCTGGAGTATCTGCTGGGGGTCGAGGACCCTGGCCACGGCACCGGGCGATCGGGCCGGTCGCCCCGCAGCCACTGGTCGGATCTCAAGGGCATGGGTCTGCTGGAGGTGGAGGCGATCACTTACATCCGCGGCCGCTCGATTCCCCGTCAGTTCATGGTGGTGGACGAGGCCCAGAACCTCACGCCCCATGAGGTGAAGACGATCGTGACCCGGGTGGGAGAGGGCACCAAGATCGTGTTCACCGGTGATCCTTACCAGATCGACAATCCCTACGTCGACGCCGACAGCAACGGCCTCACCTGGCTTGTGGAGCGCTTCAAGGGGCAGGGACTGGCCGGCCACGTCACCTTGCAGAAAGGGGAGCGATCACCCCTGGCCGAACTGGCCGCCAACTTGCTCTGAGCGGGCGACCACCGTGTTCAGGGACCGGGATCAGACGGATCCATAGGCGACCTGGCAGGCGGCGTTGAGCAACTCCGCCTCGGCGGCACTGCCCGGCTGCTGACCATCGATCAGGCCGGCGTTGCAGTCGGCGCTGAGCTCGTAGGTGCTGCCGGCATTGCTGACGGCGAAACGCACCGAGGCGTCGCCGGCGGGTTGGACGCTGCCGTAGAGGAGCTGGTACGTGGAATTCGGCACCACGATGTAGGTCTGCTGGTTGTTGAT
>CAYGQY010000469.1:0-1991 GCA_964352195.1 uncultured bacterium | reverse complement strand
GGTGCGGCGGGGGGGAGTCACCCGTCCGGGTCCCAGAAGTCGATGATGCCGGCGATGGTGAGGTCGGTCTGGGTGTCGGGATCCTCGCAGGCGAAGCGGGCGGCGGAGCCGCTGGCGGTGAACACCCAGTTGCCGGGGGAGGCCCCGACCTGATCCACCGCGACGCTGAGTTTTCCCTTGCCGGAGCGGAGCACCCGCAGATTGCAATGCCTCAGTCCGTCCACCCGCTGGGTGCAGATCAGGGAGCCGGTCACCTGCATGATCTCCATCAGGGCGCCACCGCCGGGGGGGAGGTGCCGGCCTGGGGATCCCAGTGATCGATGATTCCCACGATCGTCAGATCACTGGGATACGACTTGCTGCCGGCCGCTTCCCGGGCGGCCGAACTGCCCACGCAGATCACCCAGTCGCCCGGGATGCAGCCCACGGCGTCGACCGCCACTTTCTGGGTGCTGCCATCCAGCACCACCTGCAGATGCCGGTGTTCGAATCCGGGGATGCGGTTGGTGGACACCAGGGGTTTGATCACCTTGCAGATCAGCATCTCAGTGACCCCCCGCCTGTTGGAGCACGATCGAGGAGCCGATCGCTTCGGCCGGGGCATGTCGGTCGCGGTCGTGCACGGTGAGCAGCGTGTGCAGCAGGCCCTCCCGGCAGAGATCGGCGTAACGGCTGCGCAGGGCGTCATCCGTGCGGCGGCAGTGGAACACGGCCCGCTCCCGGGCACCGGGAACGGTGCCGTGGTAGTCGAAGCGCACCACCACCGGGATCGGCAGCCCCCGGGAGACGTTGAGCCCCTGAAAGATCATCACCCCCACGTCCAGGTCGGCGGAGCCTTCCTCCACCGTGTCCATGTGGGCGAAATAGGTGAGGTTGCGCAGATGGATCTCCTTGAAGCCGATGCCCACGCCGATGAACCGCTCGGCGTGGCCGGCATCGGCATAGGTGCCGGTCTGGGTCGTGCGCACGTAATCGATCTGGGAGAGGTTGTGCTCGATCAGTCGGGCGATCAGGCGCACCATGCCCGAACTCCCCGCGCCGTCGCCGGCCGCCTCCTGCACCAGGCTCAGGAGCCGGTCGCGGGCCGCCTCGGCGCCCAGGGTCGCGGTGGCGGCATGGACGTCGCGGGCATCCAGCCAGCGCTCCAGATCGGTGCTGCCGTCGCCCGCGGGCACATGCACGCGGATCGCGTCGGTGTCGGTGTCGAGTCCGATCAGCAGCAGATCGACCGAGGCTCCGCAGCAGAAGCTGTTCTCCACCGCCTGCTGGAAGTCCTGGAGGCGGGCCAGCCCGGCGGCCGCCGCCAGGGCGTCATCGGAGCCATGGGCGGCGCAACCCTGGTGCGTCGGATCGCGGGAACTGAAGTGATAGATCACCACCTTCAGGTAGCGGGTGGGATCGTGGGCCGGATTCGGCCGTGCTTCCCGGAAGCGCAGATGTTCGGTGCGGACCCAGCGATCGACGGTGTTTTCCACGTCGAAGAGGGCCCCCGCATGGGGGCGGCGGCGAACGGAGCTGTAGGGCAGCCGCAGGACATAGCTGATCGCGTGGGCAAGCCGGCCGTCGGCGCAGGGGCTCACATCCAGCAGGTGGAAGCCGCAGGAGAGCAGAAAGGCATTGAAGCTCTCGGCGGCGGGGCTTCCCTCCTGGCCCTCCAGTGGATCCTCGCGGAAGAAGGCGGCGCTCACCTGTTCATAGGTTTCGAAGACGCACCAGGCGAACAGACTGCGCATGTCGAGCTGGCTGACCCAGGCTTTCTCCAGGATCTGGATCGGCAGGTCGAAGCCCAGCTCGGAGCGGGCCTGGGCCTGGGCCCGGGCGACGAAATCGTCGTCGTGCTGCAGGGCCGACAGGCGTTTGAGCACGGGCACGATCCGATCGAACGCTCCCTTGACCGCCGTCTCGTACTGCTCCAACCGGCCGTTGGCGGCGCGGTCGGTGAGCGGATGGAGGGCGATCGGCGGGCGTTGGCGTGCCCCGCTGGCCGGGGG
>CAYGQY010000468.1:0-1991 GCA_964352195.1 uncultured bacterium | reverse complement strand
TCGGCCGGAAGCCAGGCCAGACGCAGGGAGGGGGGCTGCACACCGCAGGCCCTGGCGTCCTCCATGGCCAGGGCGTAGCCCCGCCGCAACCCGTCTCCCACCCCCGCGAGGATGCCCTCGGGCGGCAGCAGCATCAGAACCTGGCTGGAGAAGGGCGCACTGGCGGCCAGGCCCTGGACCCCGAGCAGGGCAGCGCCCACACCGACGCCCAGCATCCAGAGCGGACTAGTGGTCATGCCCCGTACCGTCCAGCCCGGAGACCTTAGGAGGAGGGGACGTTCCTACAGTCGAATCCCACGACGAGGCTTGCATGCAGACCAGCTCGGGTCACCGCCCGCTCCCTTCGGGGCCTGGCCGACCCTTCCTTCGGCTGGCCAGGGCGCTCGGGGTCTGCACGCTGGCGCTGGCCTCCCTGGTGCTGGCGGCTCCGGCCCTGGCCATTCCCGAGGCCGAGGCCCTGAAGAAACTCGCGGTGATTCCGGTTTTCATCCTCGCCGATTCCCAGGGTGTGCCCCTTCCCCTGGAGCGGGATCAGGCCCTGGTGCTGCCCCTGTACCTGGAGCGGGTCAAGGCCGAGCAGGAGCTCGCCGCCTTCCAGAAGGCCAATCCCACTGTGAAGGCCGGTGTGCTGCCCCTGCCCCTGAACGTGGCGCTGGAGCGGGTGACGGAGCTCAACACCAAGCTGACGGACCGCAAGCTGCTCTCCCCGGTGATCTCCGGCACCCGGGAGATGGATCAGGCCAAAACCCTGCTGCGCCAGCAGGGCCTCGACGACCAGACGATCCGTGAGGGGTTGAGCCTGCCGGTGTTCTTCACCAAACCGCTGCTGACCATCAAGACCCAGGTGGGGGAGCGTGGCGTGTTCTTCTTTGATTACGCCTCGCTGGAGAACGCCCTGAAGACCGTGCCGGATCGCAGCAAACTCCAGGTGCAGGCCGCCGATTTCTCGGCGGTGATGGATCAGATCCTCAAGGAACCCAAGGACACCTTCACCTTCTATCCCACTCCGGAGTATTTCCGCCTGGTGGAGGAGGAGACCCGATCCGGGGCCCGGTCGACCGGTCCGGGCACGGGCGGCCCCAGGCCTTGAAGCACCGGCGTGGCCGAACGAGCAATGACCTGGGGCTGCTAGGGCTGCTCTCCGGCGGCCTCTTCGCCACCCTGGGCCGGCCCGGCCTCCGCCGTGCCACCGGGACCGATCTCCGGGGCGCTCTCGGGAGCGGCCTCCGGCAGCAGCTGGGTCAGCAGGCCGGTGGCCAGCAGCACGCCTCCGAGGGCCAGGGCGATCGGGCGGTTTGCCGCCGCCTCGCCCTCCAACCACAGACCTGCCGAGAGAAAGGCTCCCCCCAGCAGCAGGCTGGGAACCAGCACGATGCCCCTGGCGGTGCGGTTGATGCTCATGGTTGGGGCGGACAGCCGGCCGGGGCGATCCCCTCCGGCAGGGGCCGGGCCAGCCCGGCCTGCAGCAGACCGGTCCCCAGGTCCTCTCCGGTGGAGAGCAGGCGCACCTGGGAGAGCAGCACCCCATCGGCGCTTCCCAGGGGGCGCAGGTTCACCCGCGTGCGGCGCGGCAGCTGCTCCCGCAGCCAGTCGGCCGCTTCCACCCCATGGGCGGGCTCGACACTGACGCACCCCAGCTGCACCGCATAGCTCCGGTTTCCATCTCCCACCTGCAGGAGGACGCCGCTGCGGACCTGCATCACCTCGGCCGCTGCCACCCGGGCGGGCCAGGAGCCCAGCAGGACCGACAGCAGGATCGCCAGGACCGGGCCCAGCCGCAGGATCTTCAGAGCTTGGCGCCGCAACTGGGGCAGAACAGGTGGGCACTTTCGGTGCTGCAACCGCAGCTGGCGCACTGGCGGGTGGTGGCGATGGCCAGCTCCGGATGGCTGGGCAGCCCCACCATCTGGGCATTACTGGCGCCGGGCGGCACCATCGGATAGCAGTTCTCGCCGCGGCGGACCCGCACGTCGATCAGGGCGGGGCCGGGA
>CAYGQY010000467.1:0-1996 GCA_964352195.1 uncultured bacterium | reverse complement strand
CTCCGGCACATAGGCGTAGATCAGCTTGTCGTCGGCGACTCCGGTGCCCGGAGCATTGGCGATCGCCACCCGACCGGCGCTGTAGGCCTGCATCAGGCCCCGCACCCCCAGCATGGAATCGGATCGGAACACGGCAGGATCGAGGAAGTCATCGTCGATGCGGCGGTAGATCACATCCACTGGCGCCAGCCCGCCGGTGCTGCGCATCCACACCCGGTCGTCCTGGCAGACCAGGTCACGACCCTCCACCAGCTGGATGCCCATCTGCTGGGCCAGGTAGCTGTGCTCGAAGTAGGCGCTGTTGAACACCCCGGGGGTGAGCAGCACCACCGTGGGCCGCTCGGTCCAGGGAGCCAGCTCCCGCAGGCTCTGGAGCAGGTGGGAGGGGTAGTCGTCGATCGGCTGCACGGTGCGGCCGGAGAACAGGCTGGGGAACATCCGCTTCATGACGCGGCGGTTCTCCAGGAAGTAGGCCACCCCCGAGGGGCAGCGCAGGTTGTCCTCCAGCACACGCCAGGTGCCCTGGCCATCGCGAACCAGATCGAGGCCGGAGATATGGCACCAACGACCCAGGGGGGGCTGGAACCCCTGCATCTGGGGGCGCCAACCCTGGGAGCTCTCCACATCGGCCCGCGGCACCACCCCGTCGGCGAGGATCTTCTGATCGCCGTAGACGTCGCCCAGGAAGCTGTCGATCGCCTCGAGACGCTGGATGAGGCCCAGCTGGAGCCGTTGCCACTCCCCGGAGCGGATCAGCCTGGGCAGGGGATCAAAGGGAAGGATGCGCTCCACCCCCTCCTCACCGGATCCATTGAGCCGGAAGGTGGCGCCGAGCCGCTTGAGCAGCATGCCGGCCGCGGCATGGTTGCGGTTGATCTCCTCAATGCCGAGCTGGCCCAGGGAGGACAGCAGGGGGCTCAGGGCCGAACGGGGTTCGGAAGCGGCCGTGAAGTACTCGTCGTAGGCCTTGCTGGGTCTGTAATCGGTGAACATCGACACACGATCGGCCTGCTTTGATCATGCTGATCGAGGTTGACAACTTTGGTGGTCGTCGCTACCAAAGTCTTCCCAAGCGCCCCGTTCTCTGGCCAGTGTGCACCGGAGCGGGTACACCCCAGCCGCTCCCCTGAGGCGCCCGCGGCGTCAGAGCAGGAAGTAGCGCTGGGCCATCGGCAGCACCTCGGCGGGCTCGCAGGTGAGCAGCTCACCATCGGCGAACACCTCATAGGTCTGGGGATCCACCTCCACCGCCGGCAGAGCGCTGTTGTTGCGCATCTCGGCCTTGCCGATGCCCCGGGTGGCAACCACCGGCACGCAGGGCCGCTTCAGCCCCAGCTGGCGGGGCAGGTCGGCATCGAGGGCGGCCTGGGACACGAAGGTGAGGCAGGACGGGGCCAGGGCCGCCCCGTAGGCGGCGAACATCGGCCGGCCGTGCACGGGCCCGGGGGTGGGGATCGAGGCGTTGGCATCGCCCATCTGGGCCCAGACGATCGAGCCCCCCTTGATCACCAGCTCCGGTTTGACGCCGAAGAAGCCCGGTTTCCACAGCACCAGATCCGCCAGCTTGCCCACCTCCACCGAGCCCACCTGGCTGTCAAGGCCGTGGGCGATAGCGGGGTTGATCGTGACTTTGGCGATGTAGCGCTTGAGCCGGGCGTTGTCATGGCGCCCGCCACTGGCCGCATCCTCCGGCAGGGGGCCGCGCTGCACCTTCATCTTGTGGGCGGTCTGGAAGGTGCGGGTGATCACCTCCCCCACCCGGCCCATGGCCTGGGAGTCGCTGGCGATGATCGAGAAGGCGCCCAGGTCGTGCAGGATGTCCTCGGCGGCGATCGTCTCGCGGCGGATGCGCGATTCGGCGAAGGCCACGTCCTCGGGGATGCGCGGATCGAGGTGGTGGCACACCATCAGCATGTCGAGGTGCTCCTCGAGCGTGTTGCGGGTGTAGGGAC
Organism: uncultured bacterium; assembly: GCA_964352195.1. Classification (GTDB taxonomy): domain Bacteria; phylum Cyanobacteriota; class Cyanobacteriia; order PCC-6307; family Cyanobiaceae; genus CAYGQY01. The sequence continues at coordinate 44 of CAYGQY010000467.1, read as the reverse complement.
GGGTGGGGTTGGTGCTGCTGGGCAGCACGTTGGCTTCACCGCAG
>CAYGQY010000466.1:0-1998 GCA_964352195.1 uncultured bacterium | reverse complement strand
GGCCGCCAACTGCTGGATGAACTCCTCGGTCTTTCTTGGCCTGTAGGCCCGCTCGACGTGCACGGCCTGCACCGGGAAGCTCTGCAGGGGGTGGGCGGGCAGCAGGCGGCGAACCTCGCCCCGGCCCAGGGCTTCGCGGAACACCCAGGCGGGCCCTAGGTGAACGCCCAGGCCATCCTGCACCAACTGACGGATGGCGTTGACGCTGTTCACGGTGATGTTGCTGCGCATCCGGGTGTGGGAAAACCTGCGGCCATCGGCAAACACAACGTCGCTTCTGGCCTGAACGGGGGAATAGAGGATGAAGTTGTGCTCGCTGAGGTCGTCGGGATCTTCGGGGGTGCCATGGCGTTTCAGGTAGCTGTCGCTGGCCACAAGCACGCGGGGAACCTCGCCGATCGGCCTGGCAATCAGACTTGAGGTCGGCATCGATCCAATGCGGACGGCCACATCGATGTTGTCTTCCACCAGATTGGCGAAGTGGCTGCTGAACAGCAGCTCCACAGAGAGCTCCGGCGCCCGTTGCAGCATCTCGTGGACGACGGGAACCACGAATTCAGCGCCGAAATCCACCGGCGCGCTCACCCTGAGCGTGCCCCTGAGCAGCTCAACACCGCTGGTGAGTTCCTCCTCCAGGGCAATCTCTTCATCCAGCAGTTGGCGCAGGCCTTCGTAGTAGCGCTGCCCGAGGTTGGTGGGCCGGGTGTGGCGCGTGGAGCGGTGCAGCAGTTTCACCTTGAGGCGTTTCTCGAGGGCCGCCATCTTGCGGCTGAGCGAGGAGGGCTCCAGATGCAGCTGTTCGGCCGCCTGCTTGAAGCTGCCCGCCTCGACGATCTGAAGGAAGAGCTGCTGCAGGCTGTGCATGCTTCTTGCACTCAGCGCAATTTGTAAATGACATTCTCCCCACTACCCCCATTCCTGTCAACTAACTAGGTTGGCGTCGTCAGCGAAATCGCCATGTCCAGTTGTGATCTCAAGAACGCCGTCGTGCTGATCGCCGGTGGCGCCAAGAACTTAGGAGGCTTACTCAGCCGCGACTTCGCCAGCCGTGGGGCCAACATTGTGGTGCACTACCACAGCCAGGCGGCTCAACAGCAGGCCGAAGCCACCGTGCAGGCCGTTCAGGATCTGGGCCGTGAGGCCTTCGCCATCCAGGCCGATCTCACAGCAGCAGCGACGGTTCAGCGGGTGTTCGAGCAGGCCAGGGATCGCTTTGGCGGTGTGGATGTGGCGGTGAACACCGCGGGCATGGTGCTGCGCAAACCGATCGTGGACACCACCGAGGCGGACTACGACACGATGTTCGACATCAACGCCAAGGCCGCGTACTTCTTCATCAAGGAAGCAGGACGCCAGCTCAACGACAACGGCAAGATCATCACGATCGTGACCTCGCTGCTGGCGGCCTTCACCGACGGGTACTCCACCTACGCAGGCAGCAAATCGCCGGTCGAGCACTTCACCCGAGCCGCGGCCAAGGAATTTGCCGCCCGCGGCATCTCGGTCACGGCGGTGGGCCCCGGACCCATGGACACACCCTTCTTCTATGGTCAGGAAACGCCCGAACGGGTGGGATTCCACAAGTCCCAGGCGATGGGAAATCAACTCACCCAGATCGAAGACATTGCCCCGATCGTGCGCTTCCTGGTTACCGAGGGCTGGTGGATCACCGGCCAGACCATCTTCGCCAACGGCGGCTACACCACCCGTTGAGGATTCATCCCATGCGTCAGCAGTTCTGGAGCGTCTGGCCGGCAACCCTGGCCGGCACGCTCGTCTTCGCCGCCATCCCCCAATGTGGCCGCGCCCAACCACCTGCGGCCGAGCCTGGTGCTGCCCCCGGGGCTCCACTGGCCCAGGCGCTCCCCTCGGATCCAGGGGCGGTGGTGCGTCAGTTGCTGGAAGCGATGACCAGCAACGATCCCGCACGGATCCGCGCCCTGTTCGCCGCCAACGCCTCCCAGGCCTACGGCACTGGGCCGGCCAAATCAGGCGAGG
>CAYGQY010000465.1:0-1999 GCA_964352195.1 uncultured bacterium | reverse complement strand
AGACCGCCCGCCTCGGCGCCGGCGCGGCGGTGGGCGCGCATTTCCGAGTGGAGATCGGCCATCTGCACCAGGGAGCGGGGGGCGCCACGGCCGGTGACGATCACCTCCATCCCCTCCGGCCGGCTGGCCAGGCCGCGCACCACCTCGTCGGTGTCGAGCAGGCCCAGGTCCAGCACCGGATTGAGCTCATCGAGCACGACCACCGAGTAAAGGGCGCTGGCGAGTGCCCCCCGGGCGATGTCCCAGCCGCGCTGGGCCTCCTGGCGATCGAAGCGGGTGGCCTCTTCGGCGCTGAAGAACTCGCCCCGGCCGGTGCGCACCTGGTCGATCAGGTGGGGGAAGCCCTGCTGCAGCGCCTCGATCGCCCCGTCTTCGTCGTAGGTGCGGCCGGGACCCTTGAGGAAGCGCAGCAGCAGCACCCGGGTGCGCTTCTGCTCGCAGATCCCCAGCCCGATGGTGCGCAGGACCACGCCCAGGGCCGCCTGACTCTTGCCCTTGCCGTCCCCGTCGTAGACGTGCAGTTGGCCGAGGTTGCGCTCGTTCGCCCCTGCCGCGGTGCGGATGCCGATCGCCCGGGTGGATCCGCTGGAGGCCGAGGTGGAGAGCGCCGCCATGGGGATCCTTCTACGGTTGGATGCTAACGAGCTGCTCGCGAGGCGATGCCCCCCCAGGCCCTGCATCCCCAGGTGGACAGCCTGTCGCCTGCGCTGGCCGGCCAGCTGGCATCCCTGCGCCAGCTCCTGGGTCGGTTCGGTTCGGTCCTGGTGGCCTACTCCGGGGGCGTCGACAGTGCCCTGGTGGCCGCCATCGCCAGCGAGCAACTGGGGGAGGGGGCGGTGGCGGTCACCGGGGTCTCCCCTGCCCTGGCCCCCCATCTGCTGCGGGAAGCACGCCAGCAGGCCGCCTGGATGGGGATCCGGCACCGGGAAGTTCCCACCGGTGAACTGGAGGATCCGGCCTATGCCGCCAACCCGATCGACCGCTGCTACGCCTGCAAGCGGGAGTTGCATCGGCTGCTGGCGGTCCTGTCGCGGGAGGGGACCCCGGAGGCGCTCCGGCCCCCGGTCCAGGTGGTTGATGGGGTCAACCTGGACGATCTGGGGGACCATCGCCCCGGGATCCGGGCGGCCCGGGAACGGGGAGTGCGCTCCCCCCTCGTCGAGCTGAGCATCGACAAGCCGGCGGTCCGCCAGCTCTCGAAGGCCCTGGGCTTCCCCTGGTGGGACAAACCGGCCCAGCCCTGTCTCGCCTCCCGGTTCCCCTACGGCGAACCCGTCACGGCGAGTCGCCTGGAGCGGGTCGCCGCCGCCGAAGACTGGTTACGGCGCTGCGGCGTGCGGGAGCTGCGGGTGCGCAGCCAGGGGGAGACGGCCCGGATCGAGGTTCCTGCCGATCAGGTCGCCTCATGGCTCGAGCGGCTGCCCCGTGAGGAGTTGGTGGCGGTGTTCCGAGGGTTCGGATTCACCGCCGTGAGCCTGGATCTGGAGGGGCTGGTGAGCGGCAAGCTCAACCGGATCTGACCCAGCGCCGGCGGGGTGGGTCAGCGGGACTGGCTGGATCAGGCGGCCAGCCCGATGGGCTCCCGCAGCTGATCGGCCACGGAGGCCGGGGTTTCGCGCCGGAAGCTCTTGAGCTTGCGGTGGCCGGCATCAAGTTCCTCCGCCAGCACCTGGCAGGCCAGCTCCGGCATGGTGTGGTCACCGCAGGTGAAGACATCCACGGCCGCGTAGCCCGATTCGGGCCAGGTGTGGATCGAGATGTGCGATTCAGCCAATAGAGCCAGGCCCGTCACTCCCTGCGGTTCGAACCGGTGGGTGATCAGATTGAGGAGGGTGGCGCCGGCACGCTTCGCTGCGGTCGTGATGGCGTCCCTGAGAAAGGCTTCGTCGTCGAGCTTGAGCGTGTCGCAGTCGTAAAGCTCGAGGATGCAGTGTTTGCCCACCATGGTGTCGGCGGTGGCACTGGGAGGTTGGGGCTTGGGGCTCGGTTGGCTTTGGGC
>CAYGQY010000464.1:0-1999 GCA_964352195.1 uncultured bacterium | reverse complement strand
CAGCTCCGGGCCGCCTGAGCCTCAGCGCGGCGCCAGCGTCTTTCGCCGGGTGAGCCCCAGGAGTCGGGCGAGGGGTTCGAGCGGCTTGAGAAAGCGGCTCTCGTGGGGCCGGCCCTTCAGCATCCGGTTCCAGTAGATCCAGGGGAGCAGCTTCGTCTTCACCAGCCACATGCTCCAGCGCTCCCGGGTGGGATCCACCAGGAAGGAACTGACCGGTTCGAGGTCGTAGTCGAACTCCGCCATCACCACCGTGTCGTAGCCGGTGATCAGCGGGCAGACGCTGTAGCCGTCGTAGCGGGCGGTGAGGGGGCGGCCGGCCAGTTGGGCCAGAAGGTTGGCCACCAGCACGGGGGCCTCGCCGCGCACCGCTCCCGCCGTTTTGGAGGTGGGCAGCGAAGACACATCACCCAGGGAGAAGACATTGGGAAAGCGCCGGTGCTGGGTGGTGTCACGGTCCACCTCCACCCAGCCACCGGGGCCGTCCACCGCCAACGGGCTGGCGGCCACCACCTCCGGGGCCGCCATGGGCGGCACGGCGTGAAGCAGGTCGAAGGGAATCTCCCGCCGCGTGGTGCTCCCCTCGGCGTCGGCGACGGCGAAGACGGCCACACCCTTCTCGGGGCACACCTCGATGAGGGTATGGCGCAGCAGCACCTCGATGCCCCGCTCCCGCATCACCCTCTCCAGAACCCGGGCATAGGCGGGAACCGCGAAGATCCCCGCGCCGGCGGTGCAGTACAGCACCCGGGTGTTGACCCCGACGCCGCTGCGGGCCTGGAAGACATCGTCGGCCATGTACAGGATCTTCTGGGGCGCCCCGGCGCACTTGATCGGTGTGTCCGGGAAGGTGAAGATCGCCGTGCCGCCCTGGAAGGTGCGGATCGTCTCCCAGGTGTAGGGGACATGGGCGCGGGAGTAGTTGCTGGTGATGCCGTGGCGGCCGAGCGCCTCGGGCAGGCCCTGGATCCGATCCCAGCGCAGGGCGATGCCGATGGCCACCACCAGGGCGTCGTAGCTGATGCTCTCCCCGTCGGCGGTGATCACCCGGTTCGCCTCCGGCTCAAAGCGCGTCGCCGCCGAGCGGATCCAGATGCAGCCGGCCGGGATCAGGCCGGCCTCCTCCCGCCGGGTCTCCTCCAGGGTCAGCACGCCACCGCCCACCAGGGTCCAGCCGGGCTGGTAGTCGTGATCGGCCGAAGGCTCCAGGATCGCCACGTCGAGCCCGGGCTGGGCCGCCAGCAGCTGGCTGGCGGTGGTGAGACCGGCAGCGCCCCCGCCGACGATCAGGACCCGGTGGTGCCGCTGCGGCGGAGAGGGGGTGGCGGTGGTCATGCTGGGGAGCTGCTCCGCCTTGGTCTAGGCGGTGAACGGCGGCGCCGCAGCCCTGGCCATGGCCAGACTGGGTCCGTCAGCCGGGATCGAAGCGGATGGAGCGGACCCTGCCGGAACGGCTTCAGGCCTGGGGCTTCAGCTGGGTGGGACTGCGCGACAACCGCCACGGGGAATGGTGGGTTCTGGCCCAGATGGGGCTGATCGCGGCCCATCTGCTGCCGGCCATGCCCAGCCCCGCCGCCCTCGGCCTGCCCTGGCCGCCGCTGCTGCGGGTGGTGGGTCTCAGCCTGTTCGTGGCCGCTCTGGCCCTGGGCGGCCAGGGGGCACTCAACCTGGGCGACAGCCTCAGCCCACTGCCCGAACCCATCCCCGGGGCGCCGCTGGTGCGGAACGGGGCCTACGGCCGCTGCCGCCATCCGCTCTATCAATCGCTGCTGCTGTGCTCCCTGGGGGTGACGCTGGCACGGGGAAGCCTGTTGCACCTGGGGCTGCTGCTGTCCCTGGCCCTCGTGCTGGGCGGCAAGGCCCGCCGCGAGGAGGGGCGCCTGTGCGCCGTCCATCCGGAGTACGCCGCCTACCGCCTCGCGACCCCGGCGATCGTGCCCCACCTGCCCTGGCTCGACTGGCGGGCGGGTCCGGGCACGCCCCCATCGGGCTGAGCTCACCC
>CAYGQY010000463.1:0-2002 GCA_964352195.1 uncultured bacterium | reverse complement strand
GCTCCCCCCCGGGCCCCGGCCAGTGAGCGGAGCCAGCGGCTCCGGTTTGGGTTCGCCAAGACCGGCTCCTTCGCCCTGCTCAGCCACCTCGACACCCTGCGCCTGCTGGAGCGGGCCCTGCGCCGCAGCGCCCTGCCGGTGAGCTTCAGCGGCGGCTTCCATCCCCTGCCGCGGCTCCAGCTGGCCCTGGCCCTGCCCCTGGGGGTGGAGGCCGGCGGCGACTGGCTGGACCTGGAGTTTTCGGCACCGGTGGATCCCGCTCTGGCCCTGGAGGGGCTGAACGCCCAGCTGCCGGCGGAGTTCCGCCTGCTGTCCGTGCTGGAGGTGCCCGTCCAGGGTCCGAGCCTGGCCCAGGAGCTGGAGGCGGCTGAGTGGAGCGTGGAGCTGCGTCCGGCGCCGGGCGGGGCGGCGCTCCCGGCGGAGGCCTGGAGCGCCGCCGTGGACGATCTGCTCGCCGCCGGCAGCCTGCCCTGGGAGGACACCGACAAGAAGGGGCGGCCGCGACGGCGCGACTGCCGCCCCTACCTCCTGGCCCTGGAGGCCCACCGGGAAGCGGGGGGCTCCTGCGGCCTGCGGATGCGTGCCGCCATCGATGCCCAGGGCCGCGGCCTGCGGCCCGACCAGCTCCGCCACTGGATGGAGCAGAGGCTGGGCCGACCGCTCGACCTTGGCCGGGTGCGTCGGGAGCGGCTGCTGCTCCGCCCGGCGGCCCGATCCGTCGGTGTCTGCGTGCTAACGTCGCTTCAAGACGGCAGATCCGTCTGTGGTTTTCAATCTGCAGACGCCGCCCTACGGCCCACCGCTCCGTAGGCCCCTACGGCCCACTTGCCCGTAGACACTGTTGCGACATCCGGCCGGTCATCGCGTTCCGGCAGATTCGACGTCAAGGGAGGTTGATCCTCCTGAGGATGGTCCCCATCAGGTTTTCTCTTCCGTCTTCATCCCCGCTGTTGCAGCAGTCGAGCGGCTTTGCGGCACGCTCTGCGCGACGGGTCTTCCCTCAGGGATCCATTCCCCTACCAAGGCAGGGCTCCACTGAGCCACCCCCCTATCCTCCATGCCCCAGCAGATCGTCATTGCGGAGCAACTGCGCATCGCCGCGGTGCTCAACGACGAACGTGTTGATCAACTGGTTGTCGCTCAGGGCCGCTACCAGATTGGTGATGTCTATGTCGGCCGGGTCGAGAACGTCCTCCCCGGCATCGATGCCGCCTTCGTCAATATCGGCGAAAGTGAGAAGAACGGCTTCATCCATGTCACCGATCTCGGTCCGCTGCGGCTGAGAAAGGGGGCCGCCGGCATCACCGAGCTGCTCGAACCACGCCAGAAGGTGCTGGTTCAGGTGATGAAGGAGCCCACCGGCACCAAGGGACCGCGCCTCACCGGCAATCTCACCCTGCCGGGTCGCTTCCTGGTGCTGCAGCCCCATGGCCAGGGGGTGAACATCTCCCGCCGCATCAACGGCGAGAACGAGCGCAACCGGCTGCGGGCGCTGGGCGTGCTGATCAAACCCCCCGGCGCCGGTCTGCTGGTGCGCACCGAGGCGGAGGGCATCAGCGAAGACCTGCTGATCGACGACCTGGAGATGCTCCTGCGCCAGTGGGAGGGCATCCAGGAGGCCGCCGAGACGGCCACACCGCCGGTGCTGCTCAACCGGGATGAGGATTTCGTTCACCGGGTGCTGCGTGACCTCTACACCCCGGATGTGCTGCGGGTGGTGGTTGACACCCCGGCGGCGGTGGCCCGGGTCAACGCCTTCCTGGGCGCCGATCAGGCCAACCTGCTGGTCGACCACCACGATGAACCGACGGACATCCTGGAGCATTTCCGGGTCAACGCCGCGATCCGGGATGCCCTCAAGCCCCGGGTGGATCTTCCGTCCGGTGGCTACGTGATCATCGAGCCCACCGAGGCGCTCACGGTGATCGACGTGAACTCCGGTTCGTTCACCCGTTCGGCCAACGCCCGCGAAACGGTGCTCTGGACCAACTGTGAAGCGGCC
>CAYGQY010000462.1:0-2006 GCA_964352195.1 uncultured bacterium | reverse complement strand
TCATCGTGTTGGCGGTGAACATGCCACCGCAGCTGCCGGCGCCGGGGCAGGCGTTTTTCTCGATCGCCAGCAGCTCCTGCTCATCAATGCGGCCGCCGGAGAACTGGCCCACCGCCTCGAAGGCGCTCACCACGGTGAGATCGCAGGGGCCGAGCCGACCGGGCTTGATCGTGCCGCCATACACGAAGATCGACGGGATGTTCATGCGGGCCATCGCGAGCATGGCGCCAGGCATGTTCTTGTCGCAGCCGCCGATCGCCAGCAGCCCGTCCATGCTCTGGGCGTTGCAGGCGGTTTCGATCGAATCGGCGATCACCTCCCGGCTCACCAGGGAATACTTCATCCCCTCGGTGCCCATCGAGATGCCGTCGCTGACGGTGATCGTGCCGAAGGTCTGGGGCATGGCACCGGCCAGCCGGGCGGCCTCTTCGGCGCAGCGGGTCAGATCATTGAGGCCGATGTTGCAGGGCGTGATCGTGCTGTAGCCATTGGCGATGCCGAGGATCGGCTTGCTGAAATCCCCGTCGCCGAAGCCCACGGCCCGCAGCATGGCCCGGTTGGGAGAGCGCTGGACGCCCTGGGTGATGGCGGCGGAGCGAAGCATGAACCTGACGGGATCACAGAGCAGCAACCTACCGAGCGGTTGGTGACGGGCCGCCCTCAGCCCTCGGGGGCCAGGCTCTCGAGCTGGCGGCGCACGTCTTCGATGGCCCGGTTGAGGTCGTTGACCTTCTGCTCGAGTTCGCCGTCGCGGCCTCCCGACTGGAGAGCGGAGAGGCTGAGCGGAAGGCGTGCGGTGATTCTCCCCAGGGTGAGGCGACGTTGGTCGGCGGCGCGGAGCAGCCACCAGGCCAGACCCGCGGCCCCCAGCACTGATCCGGCCAGGGCGCTGGCGAGAATGGCGCTGCCTGTGGCGCTGCGCTCGGCCATGGTGAGTTCTCCGGACAGCCTCGGGGAACAGCCTAGATCCGCTCCGCCAGGCGCAGGGCGTTGGCGATCACCGTCAGGCCGGGCGAGACCATGGGGCAACTGGGGAAGACGCTGGCATCGGCGATGGTCAGGTTGGCCAGGCCGTGGACCCGGCCGTGGCGGTCCACCACCGAGCTGGCCGGGTCATCCCCCATGCGGCAGGTGCCGCAGGCATGACCCAGCACCGCCAGGGGCGCTTCGCCCCGGGGATAGAAGGGGGCCGGGCGCACCTGGGGGGTGAGCGGATCGGCATCGACGGCTTTGAGCACGGAGAGCCAGCGGTAGACGAGGCGATCGTGGGGTTCCCGGTTGTTGGGTTCGTACTGGATGCTCAGGCGATCACCCCGCAGCTCGATGCGGTTGTCGGGATCGGGGAGCACCGGGCTCATCGCCCACCAGCAGATCGATCGCACCGCCAGCTGCTCCAGGGCCACGTTGGGCAGCAGCCGGGCCACCAGCGAGAGCACCGGCGGCGATTCGGCGAACTGGGCGTCCTGCAGCACCCCCCCACCGGTTTCGATGTGGCCGAGCGGAACACGGACGTTCTGATCGCCCCAGGCGAAGTCATTGATGCCGAGACTGCGGGGGAACCGGCCGCTGTGGGGCTCGCGGGCCAGCTGCAGGATGGCGGTGAGCTGGGGTTTCATCAGGTGGCGTCCCACCTGGCCCCAGCCGTTGGCCAGGCCATCGGGGTGGAGATCGCTGCGGGAGCGCAGCAGCAGGGCCGGAGTGTTGACCGCACCGGCGGCCAGCACCACCTGATCGCCGCGGAACAGCCAGCGCTGTCCGTCGATCTCGGCTTCCACCCCCTTCACCTCATGGCCGCTGGGATCCACATGCAGCTGGGTGACCCGGGCGTTGCGGATCAGGCGGGTACCGGCATGGCCCAAAGCTGGCTGGACACCGAACAGTTCGGCGTCGCCGCTGGGATCCTCGGGCAGGCCCGACCAGCTCAGCGGCAGGTCGTAGGGGTGGCAGCCCTGGCGCTCCAGCCCCTGGCGCAAGGGCTCGAAGAGGGGGTCGAGCGGCCGGGGGGG
>CAYGQY010000461.1:0-2010 GCA_964352195.1 uncultured bacterium | reverse complement strand
ACCCTGCTCACGATCGCGATCGGCGGTGTGGCGATCGCCAGTGGCCTCTCCCAGCTGATCCGCCTCACCGGAGCCCAGGACGGTGGCGGCCGGATCTTCCGCGGTCTGAGCGGGGTGCTCTACCTGGCGGGAGGGGTATGGATCCTGATCGATCCGGTGATCAGCGAAGTGAGCCTGACCCTGTTCGTGGGTCTGCTGCTGGTCATCGAAGGGGTGATGGAGCTGGCCTCGGCCGCCGCCTCCAAGATTCCTGCCAAGGGTCTGGTGCTGGCCGACGGCATCATCACGGCCCTGCTGGGGGGCGTGCTGATCGCTGAATGGCCGAGTGACAGCCTCTGGGCCGTCGGCACCCTGTTCGGCGTCGCCCTGGCCTTCTCGGGGGTCAACCTCCTCACCGCCCCGCTCAGCCCCGACGCCTGACCAGCCAGGCGGCCCCCAGCAACGCCGAGAGCACCAGGCTGATCTCGATCAGACCGCCGCTCCAGAACCAGTCCTGCTGGGAGATGGTGGCGAGCGGGGCTGAAGGGAAGGCTGGTGAGGCGACGGGCACGGATCCGGAGGGGTGGAGTGATGCCCAGTCTCACTCGCCGGCCAGGGACGGTTCGGACCGCCTCGAATCCACCGCCCCGAGCGTCCCCCCACCGGGAATGGCCTCCAGCGAGTGGGCCGCCCCCATGGCGGCCGCCGGTCGCGTGCGGTGGCCCATCGCCTCCAGCAGCCGGAGGGTGTCCGGGCTGATCCCCTCCTCGACGGCCAGCTCATCGGGCCAGAGCTGGCTGTGAATCCGGCTGGCCGCCACGGCGGAGGCCAGGTTCAGACCGTGCTCGAGGCGGTTGAGCAGCACCTGGAGCACCGTGGTGATGATGCGGCTGCCACCCGGGCTGCCGGTGGCCAGCAGGGGCCCGCCCTCGCGATCGAGCACCAGGGTGGGGGCCATGGAGCTGAGCGGCTGCTTGAGCGGTGCGATGGCGTTGGCCTCCCCCTGCACCAGGCCGAAGGCATTGGGCGTCCCGGGCCGGGCGGTGAAATCGTCCATCTCGTTGTTGAGCAGGAAGCCGGCGCCGGGAACGCTGATTCCGTTGCCATAGGCGAAGTTGAGGGTGGTGGTGGTGGCCACCATCGTGCCGTCGCGGTCGATCACCGAGAGGTGGGTGGTGTTGAGGTTCTCCGCGGTGCCGCCGGCGGGGCGGGGCTGCAGTTCCCTGGCGGGCCGGTGCCGCCCGGGGAGGATCGAGCGGCGCAGGGTGGTGGCGTAGTCCGCGCTGAGCAGTCGCTCCAGAGGCAGCGTCACGAAGCGGGGATCCCCCAGCCAGCGGTTGCGATCGCGGTAGGCCAGGTTCATCGCTTCCGCCAGGCGATGCAGGCCGGCGGCACTGTTCCTCCCCAGCGCCGCCAGATCGAACCCTTCGAGAATGTTGAGCATCTGGATCAGGGTGACCCCGCCGGAGCTGGGCGGAGGCATGGCGATCACGGCGTGGCCACGCCAGTCACCCACCAGGGGGGCCTGGGGGCGGGCCCGGTAGCCGCGCAGATCCTCGGCGCTGATCAGCCCACCCCGGCGGCGCATCAGGGCCACCAGCCGTTCTGCCACCGGTCCCGCGTAGAAGCCCGTCTCCCCCTCGTCGCGGATCCGGCGCAGGGTGGCGGCCAGGTCCGGCTGGCGGAGGCGGTCGCCGGGGCGGTAGGGCTCACCGCCGGGCCGGAAGAACAGCCGACGCGACTCGGGGTCGCTCCGGAGCATCGGCGCCGCCGCCGCCAGGGAGTCGGCCAGGGCCTTGCTCACCACCACGCCGTCGTCGGCCAGGCGGATCGCGGGGGCGATCAGGCGGTCCAGGGGAAGGCGGCCATAGTGGCGGTGGGCCAGCAGCAACCCTGCCACCGTGCCGGGCACCCCGGTGCTGAGCAGGCTGCGGGTGGCCTTGCGGCGATCCACGCGGCCGCTGGCATCGAGCAGGAGATCGGTGCGCGCGGCGAGCGGCGCCCGTTCGCGGAAGTTGATCGTCACTGCCC
>CAYGQY010000460.1:0-2023 GCA_964352195.1 uncultured bacterium | reverse complement strand
CATCGCCCCCCAGCGGGCCACCAGCACGGCCTGGGCCAGCAGGATCGGCAGGTGAAGCACCAGGCCTGCGCAGAGGAAGTTGGGCACCACCATCAGCCAGAGCACCTCGGGGGAGCGCTGGGTGAAGACGCTGGGGCGCCCCCCCCAGATGAGGCCGAAGATCCGACCCAGCGCGGCGGTGATCAGGGTGTTGGTGATCAGCACGATCGCGGTGAGCAGGGCCGGGGCCTGGCTGGCGCCGAGCCCATTGGCCAGGGAGGACAGGGCGCCGAAGCCCCCCAGGGGCGGCAGAGCCACGAGCCCTCCGGCTCCGGTCAGGAACGCCAGGCCCATCAGCGGTCGCCTGGACCAGAGACCACCCAGCTGGGTGAGGTCCTGGGTGACGTTGCTGACCACCACCGTGCCCACCGCCAGCAGGATCAGGGCCATCGGCAGGGGGTAGATCAGCAGCATCTGCCAGGCGGAATCGGTGGCGCCGGCCCCCACGGCGAGGAAGAGCAGACCGAGCCAGCTGCTGACCAGGAAGGAGATCGCCCGCTTGATGTCGATCTGGGCCAGGGCGATCAGGGCGGCCACCAGGGCGGTGGTGCCCCCCACGATCACCAGCACCCCCATCACGATCGGGCTGACCGCCAGGAGCGGTTCGATCCGGAGCAGCACCCAGGCCCCACCCACCACCACCACGGAGTTGCGCAGCACGGTGGAGGGGATCGGCCCCTCCATCGCCTCATCCAGCCAGAGGTGAAGGGGGATCTGGGCGCACTTGCCCATGGGGCCGGCGATCAGGGCCAGCAGAATCAGCGTGAGCACCGGGCCGGGGGTAGCCGTTTGCGCCCAGGCATTGAGGGTGTCGATGTTCCAGCTACCCGCCACCGGCAGCAGGGCGATCAGGCCAGCCAGCAGGATCAGGTCGCCCACCCGCTTGGTGAGGAAGGCATCCCGGGCGCCCTTCACCACCAGGGACTGGTTGAACCAGGTACCCACGATCAGGTAGGTGCCGAGGGTGAGAAGTTCCAGAACCACATAGGCGAAAAAGAGCGAATCCGTGAGCACAAGGGCACACAGACCGGCTTCAAACACACTCAGGCAACCGAAGAATCGGGGCCAGCCCCAGTCCATCTCCAGGTAGCCGATCGCGTAGACCTGAGCGAGCACATGCACTCCGCAGATGATCGTCATGGCGATCAGCACCGGGCTGTTGATGGTGCCGTCGAAGTGGATGGTCAGCCCGGCGGTGGAAAGCCAGGTCCAGCGGGTGGTGATCGGAACCCCGTCGTAGGCGATCCAGGCCAGCAGGCTGTGCAGAAAAGCCACCAGGTTGAACAGCAGATTGAGGTACCCGGCGGGCCTCGGCCCCGAGCGCCAGATCAGCCCGGGGGCCCAGAACAGCGAGCAGGTGGCCCCCACCAGGGGATAGAGGGGAATCCACCAGGCCGTTCGGAGGAGGCTGGCGGTCAGGGAGGCCGTCTCAGCGGCAACGACGGTCATCGGGGTGAAGAACGGAAAGGGGGAGGGGCGAGACGACCCGAACGAATCTGCCGGGGATCAGCAGGGACTTCAGGCTGGAATCGGGCCGGGGCTGGAGCTGGCCCGGCGTAGGGGAGGCAGGGATGGCAAACATTAAGTGCCGTGATGCGGGGGCTGGGGGCCCCGTGAAGTTGCATTGCCTATCTCTCAGTTAACGAACGATGATCGCCCAAACCTGCCGCCTCAGACCTGCAGGCGCAGCCAGAGGGCAGCCACCAGCAGCTGCAGCGCCACCGTGGGCAAGCTGGTGCGCAGCCAGCCCCGGAAACTGATCGCCACCCCCTCATGGCGGGCAATGCCGGCGGCCACCAGGTTGGCCGAGGCTCCGATCAAGGTGGCGTTCCCCCCCAGCGTGCCCCCCAGCATCAGGGCCGCGAACAGAGGGACCGGGGGAGCGGGGAAGCCCATCTGCTGGCAGGTTTCCAGCAACAGGGGCGTCAGGGCCGCCAGCAGTGGGATGTTGGGCACCACCGCCGAGAGCAGGGCAGTGCTGAGC
>CAYGQY010000459.1:0-2024 GCA_964352195.1 uncultured bacterium | reverse complement strand
GGGCCCCTTCGGCACCAGCGTGGCCGATGCCGCCGATCTGCTCCAGGTGAGCGCCGGGGAGGATCCCCGTGACGCCACCTGCCTGAAGGCCCCGGTGCCCAACTACCGGGCGGCCCTCGAGCAGCCCGTGGCCGGCCTGCGGGTCGGGATCGTGCGCGAGTGCTTCGAAGCCGAGGGCCTGGATCCTGAAGTGAAGGCCGCCGTCCTCGCCGCCGCGGGGCAGCTGCAGGACCTGGGCTGCGATCTGGTGGACGTGAGTTGCCCCCGCTTCAACGACGGCATCGCCACCTACTACGTGATCGCCCCCTCGGAGGCGTCGGCCAACCTGGCCCGCTACGACGGCGTCAAGTACGGCCATCGCTCCGAGCAGGCGGACAGCCTGGCGGAGATGACCGCCCGCAGCCGGGCCGAGGGCTTCGGGGAGGAGGTGCAGCGGCGCATCCTGATCGGCACCTACGCCCTCTCCGCCGGCTATGTGGACGCCTACTACCGGAAGGCCCAGCAGGTGCGGACCCTGATCCGCCGCGACTTCGACGCCGCCTTCCGGTCGGTCGACGTGCTGCTGACCCCCACGTCCCCCACCACGGCCTTCCGCTTCGGCGCCCACGCCGAGGATCCCCTGGCCATGTACCTGGCCGATCTGCTGACCATCCCGGCCAACATGGCCGGCCTGCCGGCGATCAGCCTGCCCTGCGGTTTCGATCCGGGCGGGCTGCCGATCGGGTTGCAGCTGATCGCCGGGGTTCTCGAGGAGCCGCGGCTGCTGCAGGTGGCCTACCACTACGAGCAGGCCGCCCGGGTGATGGAGCAACGCCCGGAAGCGGCCCTGGTGCCCTGAGCGGGGCGGAATCGACCCAACCACCACATCTGGGGTTGACTATGCCGATCCGCCTGGCCGACCCCCTGGATCTTGCGTAGGCCCCTTAGCCTGGAGAGGCCGCCTCACCAGGGCGGCCATCCCCGCGAGCCCGCGATCCCTTGGCCTTCGTCCCCCTCCACAACCACAGTGATTACAGCCTGCTGGACGGGGCCAGCCAGCTGCCCCAGATGGTGGAACGGGCGGTGGAACTGGGCATGCCGGCCCTGGCGCTCACCGACCACGGCGTCATGTACGGCGCCATCGAGCTGCTGAAGCTCTGCGCCGGGGCGGGCATCAAGCCGATCATCGGCAACGAGATGTACGTGATCAACGGCTCGATCGACGACCCCTGGGTCAAGGGCGAGCGGCGTTACCACCTGGTGGTGCTGGCCAAGAACGCCACCGGCTACCGCAACCTGGTGAAACTCACCAGCCTCAGCCACCTGCGGGGCATGCGCGGCCGCGGCATCTTCGCCAGGGCCTGCATCGACAAGCGATTGCTGGAGCAGCACCGCGACGGTCTGATCCTGGCCACCGCCTGCCTCGGGGGCGAGATCCCCCAGGCGATTCTGCGGGGCCGACCCGAGGTGGCCCGTGAGGTGGCCCGCTGGTATCAGGAGCGCTTCGGCGAGGATTTCCTCCTGGAGATCCAGGACCACGGCTCCCCGGAGGACCGGATCGTCAATGGGGAGATCGTGCGGATCGCCCGGGAACTGGGCATCGGCCTGATCGCCACCAACGATGCCCACTACCTCAGCAGCGCCGACGTGGAAGCCCACGACGCCCTGCTCTGCGTGCTCACCGGCAAGCTGGTGAGCGATGAGAAACGGCTGCGCTACACGGGCACGGAATACATCAAAAGCGAGGCGGAGATGGGCCGCCTCTTCGCGGATCACCTGGAGCCGGAGGTGGTGACCGAGGCGATCGCCAACACCGCGGCGGTGGCGGAGCGGGTCGAGGCCTACGACATCCTCGGCCGCCAGCAGATGCCGCGGTTCCCGATTCCAGCGGGTCACACGCCGGTGAGCTATCTCAGCGCCGTGGCGGAACAGGGGCTGCGCAAGCGGCTGGGGCTGAACACGAACGATCCGATCGACCCCACCTATGGCCAGCGGCTGGCCTTCGAGCTGCAGGTGATGGAGCAGATGGGCTTCCCCACCTACTT
>CAYGQY010000458.1:0-2031 GCA_964352195.1 uncultured bacterium | reverse complement strand
GCCCCCGCCGCCCTGCCCCTCGACGAGCGCCTGCTGGTGGGGCTGCGGCGTCGGGAGGGGGTCAATCTGCAGGCCCTCTGGGCCGAAGCCGCACTGGGTGACCAGGAGCTGGCGGGGTTGCTCCAGCGGATGGAGCCCTTCCTCAAGCGGGGTCTGCTGCGGATCGAAGGACCCCGCTGGCGGCTGAGCGACCCCGCCGGACTCGCCCTCAGCAATGCGGTGCTGCGGGAGCTGATGGGATGGTGGGAGGAGCGTCCGCAACCGGTGACGGCGGGGCGGCAGCGTTGTGCAGCCAGCCCCTGAGCGCCTCCACGCAGAGGCGGCGGCCCGCCAGCAGCGGCGGGCTGAATGGAGGCTGACGCTCGCTGAGGCCGAGCAGATCGGCGGTCACCCGCACCTGCCCGTCGCAGTCGTCCCCGGCACCGATGCCGATCACCGGCACCGCCAGGTCGCGCCGCAGCCCGGCGGCCAGTTCAGCCGGCACATGCTCCAGCACCAGGGCGAAACAGCCGGCGGCCTGCAGGTCGTGGGCCTGGCGCCGCAACCGCTCCTGGCTGAGGGGATCGTTCGCCTGGCGCCGGTACCCGAGCCGGTGCACCGACTGGGGTGTCAGTCCGAGATGGCCCATCACGGGAATGCCGCATCGCACGAGCCGGTCCACCACCGCCACCGTTTCCGGTTCGCCCCCCTCAAGCTTCACCGCGGCCGCCGGTGTGTCCTTGAGCACCCGGCCGGCCGCGGCCACCGCCTGATCCAGGCCGCACTGATAGGTGAGAAACGGCAGATCACAGATCAGCAGGGGTTGCTGCGCCGGAGGGCGCCGCAACCCCCGGGCCACGGCACGGGTGTGGTGGAGCATCTCCTCGAGCGTCACCGGCAGGGTGGTGGGGTGGCCGAGCGCCACCATGGCCAGGGAATCCCCCACCAGCACCACCTCGGCGCCGGCATCCTGCACCAGGGCGGCCGAGAGGCTGTCCCAGGCCGTGAGCACCAGGATGGGACGGCCTGCCCGCTTGCGGGATTCCAGATCTCCGGGTCGCAGCGGCACGGGGGGGCTCCTGGCGAGGCCCATTGCTAGCATCAACTCGACTCGGACCCACGCGGCCCGGACGCCCAAATCTGGTCAGGACCGGAAGGGAGCAGCCACACGGGATGCTCCAGGCAGGCGTGGACTCCGGGTCACCCCTTTCCCCAGCCCCCGGGGGGCTGGCTCAGCCGTCGGCCGAACGGCTCTGGCGGTTCAGCAGGAACGGAGGGATCTTGGCTCCACGCTGGTCAGGACCCGGCTCGGTGAGCTGGGGGGTGGTGAAGCTCTGCACCGGACGCTCGGAGCGGTAGGCGCCCCCCCCCTCAAAGCCAGTGGCGATCACGGTGACGTGCATCTCGCCCTCAAGTCGCTCGTCCACCACGGCCCCCATGATGATGTTGGCGTCGGGATCGACCACGTCATAGATGACCTCCGAGGCGGTGGTCATGTCCTGCAGGGTCATGTCCTTGCCGCCGCTAATGTTGATCACGCAGCCCTTGGCGCCGTCGATCCGCGCGGACTCAAGCAGGGGGCTGCTCATCGCCGCCTGGGCGGCCTCGGTGGCGCGGGAGCGTCCGGAGCCGACGCCGATGCCG
Organism: uncultured bacterium; assembly: GCA_964352195.1. Lineage (GTDB taxonomy): Bacteria > Cyanobacteriota > Cyanobacteriia > PCC-6307 > Cyanobiaceae > CAYGQY01. The sequence goes on along the minus strand of CAYGQY010000458.1, from coordinate 408 downwards.
AGCAGGGCGGTGCCCGCCATGGTCATGACCGAGCGGACGTCGGCGAAGTCGACGTTGACCAGACCCGGTTTGGTGATGATGTCACTGATGCCCTTCACCCCCTGGCGCAGCACGTCATCGGCGGCGCGGAAGGCCTCCTGGAGGGGTGCCCCGGCGATGGCATCCCGGAGCCGGTCATTGGGGATGACGATCAAGGTGTCCACATGCTCGGCCAGGCGGGCGATGCCCTCCTCGGCCTGCTTCATGCGCTTGCGGCCCTCGAAGCCGAACGGTTTGGTGACGATGCCGACGGTAAGGGCGCCGCACTCCTTGGCCACCTCGGCCAGGATCGGGGCCGCACCGGTGCCGGTGCCGCCCCCCATGCCGGCGGCGATGAAGACCAGATCGGCGCCCTGAAGGGCTTCCAGC
>CAYGQY010000457.1:0-2040 GCA_964352195.1 uncultured bacterium | reverse complement strand
TCCCACCTCCCAGCCGGCGGCTCCGGAGCCGAGCCCGGCCGCCGCTGCCGACACCGCCGAACTCACCCCAGCGCCGGCGGGTCCCATCAGCCAGTGGCTTTCGGGCCAGGGCTTCGAGCATGAGCCCCTGCCCCCCGATCACCTCGGCGTCGAGCTGATCGCGGTGGAGCCCCTGTTCCTGCCGGTGGTGGCTGCGGCCCTCAAGGCCACCGGCTTTGACTACCTCCAGTGCCAGGGCGGCTACGACGAAGGCCCCGGGGGGCGACTGGTCAGCTTCTATCACCTGGTCAAGCTGGGGACGGGGGCCGATCCCAGCCCGGCCCCCGGCAGCGCCCCCGAGGAGGTGCGGCTCAAGGTGTTCCTGCAGCGCGACGGCATCCTCACCATCCCCACCCTCTACGGCCTGTTCCGCGGGGCGGACTGGCAGGAGCGGGAAACCTTCGACATGTTCGGGATCAGCTTCGAGGGCCACCCCCACCCGAAGCGGCTGCTGATGCCGGAGGACTGGAAGGGCTTCCCCCTGCGCAAGGATTACGTCCAGCCCGAGTTCTACGAGATGCAGGACGCCCACTGAGCCCGGCCGGCCGGGCCGCGGGGCACCCGTGGGGCCGACTTCGCAGCCGCTCTGCAGGACCCTCAGAGCACCGGCAGGATGCTCTTGTCCCCCTTGTGTTTGCGGTAGAAGCGCATCACGGCGTGGGAGAGGCTGCGCGGATCGTGACGGAGGGTCGGGCCGGGGCGCAGGCCCTGGAGGGAGGCTTCCATCACTTCGTAGCCCTGGCTGCGCAGCTTGGCCCGATCACAGAGCACGGGTTCGGCGCCCCGGGCCAGGTACGCCTGCACCAGCTGGGGATCGCCCGGATTCTCCTGGGCCAGCACTGCTGGAAACAGGCGCTGGTCCACGCCGAGGCTGGCCAGCTGGGATTCGATCGCCCGCAGATGCCCCTCCACGTCCAGGTGGTCGGTTTCGCCCGGCTGGGTCATCAGATTGCAGATGTAGAGCCGCGGGGCCTTGCTGCGGCTGATCGCCTCCACCAGTTCGGGCACCAGCAGGTTCGGCAACAGGGAGGTGTAGAGGCTGCCGGGGCCGAGCACGATCAGATCGGCGTGGGCGATCGCCTCGATCGCCCGCGGCAGGGCCGGCGGCCGCTCCGGGCTGCAGCCGAGCCGCACGATCGGGCTGGGGGAATGGCCGATGCACGACTCCCCTTCGATACGATCCCCGTTCTCCAGCTCCGCCCAGAGGCGCACATCGGCATTGGTGGCCGGCACCACCTGCCCCTGCACCGCCAGCACCCGGCTGCTGGCGGTGATGGCCGATTCCAGGCTGCCGGTGATGGCCGTGAGCGCGGTGAGGAAGAGGTTGCCGAAGCTGTGGCCCTCCAGCCCGCTGCCCGATCGGAAGCGGTACTGGAACAGGCGGGTGAGCAGGGGCTCCTCCCGGGCGAGGGCGGCCAGACAGTTGCGGATGTCGCCCGGCGGCTGCACGCCGAACTCCCGCCGCAGCACCCCGCTGCTGCCGCCATCGTCGGCCACGGTGACGATGGCGGTGATGTTGCCGCTGTAGCGCTTCAGCCCGCTCAGCAGGGTGGAGAGGCCGGTGCCGCCGCCGATCGCCACGATGCTGGGGCCGCGGTTGAGCCGCCGCTGGGCCAGCAGGGCATCCACCAGCACGGTGTCCTTCTCCGGGGCCAGGGCCTGCTGGATGGACCCGAAACTGCGGCTCTGGCCCCAGATCACCAGGGCCACCCCGGCGATCAGCACCAGCGGACCGGTGTATTCCCGGGGCAGCACCCGCGCCACGGCGGAGATCAGCCAGGTGAGGGATTCGAGAATCCAGTAGATCGGCTTCAGATCGGCCAGGATGGCGGCGCCCACTAGGGCCAGCATGAGCCCGAGGCCGGAGGTGACCACCCACCGCTTCACCACCAGACCGGGTTGCAGCCAGCGCACTGCCCGCCGGGAGCGGCTGACCAGATCCTGCCGGCGCCGCTCGCCGCGCCCCATCCAGAGGGGACGCCGGACCGGGCGGGGCGGCGG
>CAYGQY010000456.1:0-2043 GCA_964352195.1 uncultured bacterium | reverse complement strand
CCGCTCAGCCTGTACACCCATCAGGCGATCCGGGAGGACGCCTGGACCCTGTTCGGTTTCGGGGCGCGCCACGAGCGGGATCTGTTCCGGCTGCTGGTGGCGGTCAGCGGGGTGGGCCCCCAGATGGCTCTCGCCCTGCTGGGCTCGATGAGCCCCGAAGAGCTGGTGCGGGCCATCGTGCGGGCCGATCTGCGGCTGCTCGCCCGGGCGCCCGGGGTGGGCAAGCGCACCGCCGAGCGGCTGTCGGTGGAGCTGCGCGGCAAGCTGGCCGAGGCGTTCCGAGGGTCCTTCGACGGGGGCTGGGCCGGGACCGGGGCCGACCGGCTCGGCCTCAAGGAGGCCCCGGGCGAGGGCCGGACGGATCCGGGTCCGGACCCCTCCACCCGTGAGGAGGTGCAGCTCACCCTCACGGCCCTGGGCTATGAACCGCTGGAGATCAGCCGGGCCCTGCGGGCGGTGGGCCAGCAGGGCCTCGAGGCGAGCGTCGGCCCTGACCCCTGGCTGCGGGAGAGCCTGCTGTGGCTCTCCCGCTCGGCCGCCTGAGCGGGGGTCAGCTGAGGCGTTAGGTTGGCTGTTTGCACCGTCAGGGCCCGACGCCGGCATGCCGCTCGATACCACTAAGAAGCAGGAACTGATCAACACCCACCAGACCCACGGCACCGACACCGGCTCCGTGGAGGTCCAGGTGGCCATGTTGAGCGAGCGGGTGAGCCAGCTCACCGGCCACCTGCAGCAGAACAAGCACGACTTCTCCTCCCGCCAGGGTCTGCTCAAGATGATCGGGCGCCGCAAGCGATTGCTCGGCTATCTCCGCGCCCAGAGCGAGGAGCGCTACGCCCAGCTGATCGCCAAGCTCGGCATCCGCGGCTGAGCCACGCCATGGCGGCCAAGTCCAGGTCCAAGCCCCAGCCGTTTCAACCCGATCGCCCCTCACGCCGGAGCGTCAGGAAGCCATCCGGACAGTCCGTGCCGGCGGTGCAACGGCCAGCGGCCACGTCCGCAGGCTCGGCGGGACGCTCCGCCGACGGATCCCAGGTGATTCCTCCGGAGGTGGCCAACCGGATGGCCCGGCGCATCGCCGTGGCCGCCGGCGGTCCATCCCTGCTCGGCATGGGGGTCTTCGTCGCCAGTTATCTGCTGGTGAGTCGCGGTCTGCTTGAGATCGCTCCGATCCTCACCCTGGCCACCTCCGGGGCCTGCTTCCTGCTGGGCCTGCTGGGGCTGAGCTACGGGGTGCTCTCGGCCAGCTGGGAACCCCAGCCCGGATCCCTGCTGGGGCTGGAGCAGATCGGGCTCAACCTGGGCCGGGTGCGAGGCTCGATCCGGGCGATGCGCCAGGGCGGCGCCAACGGGGGCTGAGCGTCAGGCGCTCTGCAGGGCCGGACGGAGCTGGGCCTTGAACGAGGCCTGGCTGAGGGTGCCCAGGGCCGCGCCGCCATCGCGCACGCAGAACTGGTGGCCCAGCCGCACGTAACGGGCTTCGCCCTGCCGGCGGATCAGGGCCAGGACCGGCACCCGCACCCCCGCCTCGTCCTGGTCCGGCCGGTGGCGGGTCAGGCATTCCCGCAGCCGATGCTGCACGGCGATGTCGCTGGCCTGATCCGCCGGCAGTTCCACCAGCAGAAGCTCCAGGTCATCAATGGCGCGGCAGTCGTCGACGATCAGCTGCACCCGGTCGTCGCGCCGATCCACCGAGGCCCAGATCAGCAGCCGAGCATCCACCATCAGGTGATCGCACAGGCGTGCATAGGTCTTCGGGAAGACCACCGCCTCGGCTGTGCCGCTCAGGTCTTCCACCTGGAGCACCGCCATGCGGTCCCCCTTGCGGGTGGTGACCTGGCGCAGCTCCGGCACCATCGCCACCACGCTGATCCGGGCCTTGTCGGCCTGCTCCTCCAGGCTGCCCAGGCCGATCGGCGAGAGCAGGCGGATCGGGTGGGCCAGCTGCCGGAGCGGGTGATCGGACAGATAGAAGCCCACCAGCTCCTTCTCCAGCCGCAGTTTCTCCTTGGGGGGGTAGTCGGCCACCGGGGCAGCCTTGGG
>CAYGQY010000455.1:0-2046 GCA_964352195.1 uncultured bacterium | reverse complement strand
GGGGTGGAGCCGGTGGATCCTGGGCCGGGTGGTCAGCCCAGACTTGTGCGCTTCTTCCGCCAGCTCACGAAGGGAATCGAGACGAGGACGGTGACCAGCAGATAGGCCAGGATCGCCGTCTGGATCCCGGGCATGCCAGCGCCGTGGATCCCGGCGAAGAGCAGGGCGAGCCCAGGATTGCGCATCGAGGTGACCAGCGGCACGGTGGTGCGCGCGACCGGATCGCTGCCGGCCAGCAGGCCGCCGAGGCTCAGGGAGCCCAGGGTCATCAGGGCCATCGCCAGCAGGGCCGAGCCGCCCCCGTCCCTGACAAAGGCCAGCAGCTCAGGGCCCTTGACCACCAGGACCAGGACCACCAGCAGGATCAGCAGCGTGTTCGCCAGCCGGATCACGGCCCCTAGCCAGCGGCCGGCCAGGACAGGGCGCCAGCGGCGCAGGCCGATGCCGCAGAGCAGGGGCAGCAGCTGCACCTGGCTGATCTGGGCGATCACCTCCTGCGGTCTGAGCTGCCAGCCCACCACGGCGAAGGTGCTGCGGAACAGCTGGCCCATCAGGGGAATCGTGGCCACGGCCAGCACAGCGGCCGACACCTGCAGCAAGGCCGCCAGCTCCGACACCCCCCCGGCCGCCCTGGCCTTGCGCATCGCCAGCGGGGCGCTGGGGCAGATGGCCATCAGGGCGATGGCGTAGCGCACCGGCGGCGCCAGGGCCAGGCCAGAGGGCGAGGCAAGCAGCAGCAGGGCCAGCAGGGGCACCAGCAGGCAGGAGCCGACCATCACCCGGATCAGCACCGCCGGCTGCCGGCGCGCCTGCCTGATCTGCTGGCCATCGAGCTCCAGGCCGAGGCCCAGGCTGAACATCAGCATGAACAGGGTCAGGCCCACCAGGGCCGTCGCAGCCGAGCTCATGGAGGGCCGCCGCCACCGACGATCAGCAGCACCAGGGCCACCACACCGATCACCGTGAGGGCCAGGGCCGTCGCGGTGCTGATGGAGGTCTCCTGGAGGTAGGTGAAGTCGTCGGACTTCAGTCGCCGCAGGGTTCTGCGGTGCTGGCGGGTGGCGGCGGCCATCGCCACGATGCCCGTGGTCACGAAACCGATCGAGATCAGGCGCACGCTGAGATGGGCGTGGGAACTGTCCTCGAAGCGGCTGGCCTGGATCGCGCCGACGATCTTGTCGAGCCCGAAGCCAAAGCTGATCAGCGACAGGCAGGTGCGGATCCAGGCCATCAGGGTGCGCTCCGCCGCCGCCCTGTTGCGTTCCTTGGCCAGTTCGTTGTTGAGGCTCACGGGGCTGCTCTCGGCGGTGGGGGGGGGGACGGTTCAGGGAGCAGGCTCGGCGGACTGGCTTCGCGCCAGCTCCCTTTCGGCCTCCAGTTCCCTGGAGAGGAACACATTGAGAAACGTGCGGATCACGGCCACCACGGCCAGCTGGATCAGGTTGCTTTCCGTGGGCGCCGTCGTGGTGGCCACGATGTCGGAGGCCAGCTGGAATTCCAGCGCCAGCGCCAGCCAGCTGCCGAAGGTGAGCCGCACGCCGTTGGAAGGCCGCAGGCGCCAGGGCCGCCGCCGAGGGGTGATGATCGCCCGGACCAGGGTGGCCAGCAGCCCGGCCAGCACGCAGAGCACCGAAAGGGTTTCCAGCACCAGGCGCAGCTGCTCTGCCAGCAGATCCAGCCCGTTGAGGACGGCGAAGGTCATGGCGGGGGCGAGAGTGGTGAGGCGGACGGCGGGGGGAGCGTCGGAGGCCGCACGAGGCAGCGAAAGCCCATGTGGCAGGTGGAGGTGTCGAGGCCCTGGGCCATCCGCGCCGGCGGCCGGTAGCGGCGGCAGTAGCTGGGGGCACAGAGGAACGAACCGCCTTTCACCACCTTGCGGGGGATTGTGCCGTGCTGGGAGGCCGGATCGATGCTCGCCTGGCGGGTGGCACCCCGGGGAGACTCGATCGTGCAACAGCCCCCCGCCTGCTTGTGGGCCGCCAGCGTGGCGCCATGGTCGCCGTACCAGTCGTCGGTCCACTCCCACACGTTGCCGATCATGTCGAG
>CAYGQY010000454.1:0-2047 GCA_964352195.1 uncultured bacterium | reverse complement strand
GCCGCAGGGGGCGAGCCCCGAATTCCGGTTCGTAGCCCAGCTCCGCCAGGCGCGAGACCACGGCGGCGTCCACCTCCAGCTCCAGCCGCTGCTCCCGCAGCAGGGCGGCCAGCTCGGCCACCTGCAGGCGCACGATGCGCTCCAGATCGGCCGGGGCCAGAGGCCGGAAGCGGATCACCTCGTCGATCCGGTTGAGGAACTCGGGCCTGAACTGGCCGGAGAGGGCGCGCTCCACCGCCGCCTCCAGACCGGAGTCATCCCCGCTGCGGGCGCTCTCGAGAATGGCCCGGCTGGCCAGGTTGCTGGTCATCACGACCACGGTGTGGCGGAAATCCACGGTGCGGCCCTGGGAATCGGTGAGGCGACCGTCGTCGAGCACCTGCAGGAGCAGGTTGAACACCTCGGGGTGGGCCTTCTCCACCTCATCGAGCAGCAGAACGGCGTAGGGGCGGCGGCGCACGGCCTCGGTGAGCTGGCCGCCCTCTTCGTACCCCACATACCCGGGGGGCGCCCCCACCAGCCGGGCCACGGCGTTGCGCTCCATGAATTCGCTCATGTCGAGCCGCACCAGGGCGTCCTCCTCATCGAACAGGGCGGCCGCCAGCGCCTTGGCCAGCTCGGTCTTGCCCACGCCGGTGGGACCAAGAAAGAGAAAGGAGCCCACCGGACGGCGCGGATCCTGCATGCCGGCCCGGGCCCGCCGGATCGAGGCCGCCACCGCCGCCACCGCCTCCGGCTGACCGATCACCCGCTCCCCCAGCCGGCTTTCCAGCTCCAGCAGCTTCTGGCGTTCCCCGGCCAGCAGCCGCTGCACGGGGATCCCGGTCCAGCGGGCGACGACGTCGGCGATGTCCCCCGGCTCCACCTGCTCCCGCAGCAGCGAAAGCCCCCCCCGCTGATCCTCCAGCAGCTCCTCCTCCAGCTGGGAGCGGCGTTGCTGCACCCCGTGCAGCTGATCGACCCGCAGCCGGGCCGCCTCCTCGAACTCGCCATCCCGCTCGGCTTCGGCGATGGCGAGCCGCAGCTCCTCGTCCTGCTGCAACAGCTCCCGCAGCTCGGCCAGCTGATCCCGCTCCGCCTGCCAGCGGCCCTGCAGCTCCTGCAGCCGCTCCAGGGCCGTGCGGCGCTGCTCCTGCAGGGTGAGCCGTTCCGGCAGGGGGGACGCCTCCGCCGCCAGCAGGGCCAGTTCCACCCGGCGCAGCTCCGTCTCGGCCGCCTCGACCGGCTGGGGTTTGGAAGTGACCTCCATGCGCAGCTGGGCCGCGGCTTCATCGATCAGATCGATCGCCTTGTCGGGCAGACAGCGATCGGCGATGTAGCGATCGGCCAGCCGCACCGCCGCCACCAGCGCCCCATCGGTGATCGTGACGCCGTGGTGGAGCTCGTAGCGCTCCTTGAGCCCCCGCAGGATCTCAATGCTCACTTCCCGGGCCGGTTCGCGGATCACCACCTGCTGGAAGCGCCGGTTCAGGGCCGGATCCTTCTCCACCGTTCGGCGGTAGTCCTCGGGGGTGGTGGCGCCGATGCAGCGCAGCTCGCCGCGGGCCAGGGCCGGTTTGAGGATGCTGCCGGCATCGGCATTGGAGCGGTCGGAGCTGACCACCGTGTGCAGTTCGTCGATGAACAGGATCACGCCGCCGCCATCCCCTCCATCGCCGCTGCGGCCCTCCGCCTCGCTCACCTCCTGCAGCACGCTGCGCAGGCGTTCCTCGAACTGACCGCGGAACTTGGCGCCGGCGATCAGGGCGCCGAGGTCGAGGGCGATCAGGCGCAGCCCCTTGAGGGCATCAGGCACCTCGCCGGCCACGATCCGCTGGGCCAGCCGTTCAGCGATGGCGGTCTTGCCCACGCCGGGTTCCCCGATCAGCACCGGATTGTTCTTGCCGCGGCGCGAGAGCACCTGGATCAGACGGCGGATCTCGGTGTCGCGGCCGATCACCGGATCGAGCAGGCCTGCGCGGGCGGCCGCGGTGAGGTCGCGGCCGTACTGGACGAGGGCCGACGGTTCGGCCTCCAGCCGCAGCTCGCTGGCGGCGGGCTCGGGGGG
>CAYGQY010000453.1:0-2056 GCA_964352195.1 uncultured bacterium | reverse complement strand
CGGTGCAGTTCAACAACTCGGCATCCGTTTCGACCGCGCTCGATCCGGCGGGTCGCGCGATGCTCAGCCGGCTGCGCTCGATGTTCCGTTTTCCATCTCCTCATCCGATGCACACTCCTCAGGCCCCCCACGCAGCGGTCAGCACCGCCATCTCCGGCCTTCTCGGCCTCGCCCTCGTGGCCGCTACTGGCACTGAAGCGCTGGCCGGCAAGGCCGGCATGGAAAAGTGCGCCGGCATCGCCAAGGCCGGCATGAACGACTGCGGCACCAGCAAGCACTCCTGCGCGGGCGAGGCCAAGGTGTCCGGCGACCCGGAAGAGTGGGTCTACGTTCCCACCGGCACCTGCAAGAAGATCGTGGGGGGAACGCTGAAGAAGTCCTGAGCCTGCGTTGATCCAGGGGGCTCTGGGGTGGTGTGTCCTCCACCCTCCGGAGCCCCCGCCCTTCTGTTGCTCTGCGCCTGCCGTGGCTGATTCCGACATCCAGGGCGTGGGCGTGGGTCTGCGTCCGCCCCACTACGCCGACATCCTCAGCAACTGGCCGGCACTTCCCTGGTTTGAAGCGCTCTCAGACAACTACCTCGGCGGGGGCCTGCCCCTGCATCACCTCAGCCTGATCCGCGAGCGCTATCCGATCACCCTGCATGGGGTGGGCCTCTCGCTCGGTTCGGTGGATCCGCTCAATCAGGCCTATCTCCAGCGCCTGAAAGCGCTGGTGGATCGGGTGCAGCCCAGTGTTGTGTCGGATCATCTGGCCTGGGTGTCCCAGGGGGGCCGCTACTTCCATGACCTCGCCCCACTCCCCTACACCGAGGAAGCCCTGGTGCATGTGGCCGAACGCATCCAGCGCGTGCAGGACTTCCTGGGACGGCAGATCCTGATCGAGAACCTCTCCCCCTACGTGAACTTTGCCGCAGCCGACTACCTCGAATGGGAGTTTCTCAGCGAGCTGGCCCGCCGGGCCGACTGCTTCCTGCTGTTGGATGTGAATAATGTGTTTGTGAATGCCTTCAATCACGGCTTCGATCCGCTCCTCTATCTCGATGCCCTGCCCGCCGAGCGGGTGAAGGAAATCCATCTCGCCGGCTATGAAGAAGAGGGCAGCTTCCTCTTCGACACCCATGGCCGCGCCGTGCAGGATGGGGTCTGGGCGTTGTACCGGCAGGCCCTGCAGCGCTTCGCGCAGGTGCCGGCCCTGATCGAGTGGGACACCGACATCCCCTCTCTCGATGTGCTGATCGGCGAAGCGGCCAAGGCGGAGGCGCTGCGCTCGGATCAGGCGCTGCCATGAAGCTGGCAGCACTCCAGCAGCTTTTCGCCGCAGCGGCCCTGGGCACGGCCAGCGAGCCCGAGCAGGCCCGCCTGGCAGCTCAGCTGCAGGGCAGCCGGGTGTTGCCGGCCCGGCAGGGGATCGAGGCCTACCGCACCAGCGTGAACGGCAAACTGCTGCGCAGCCTTGAGCAGATCTATCCCGTCTGCCAGCGGCTGGTGGGCGAGGCGTTCTTCCAGGCCATGGCGTCTGCGTTCCTGGAGCAGGGCGTTTCCCGCTCGCCAGACCTGGGCGACTACGGCGCCGGGTTGCCCGCGTTCCTGGCGGAGTTCCAGCCGGCCGGCGCCCTTCCCTACCTGGCGGATGTGGCGCAGCTGGAATGGCTCTGGCACCGGGCCTTCAATGCCCCGGATCAACCCAGCCTCAATCTGCAGGCCCTGGCCCAGGTTCCTCCCGAGCACTGGGATCGGCTCGTGTTCCGTTTGCCGGCCGGGGCTGCCCTGATCGCCTCCGACTACCCCATCCACCGCATCTGGGAGGTCAACACCAACCCGGCGGCGCAGCACCAAGTGGTTGATCTCGATCAGGGAGGGATCCGGATCTTCGTGTGGCGCGACGGCCACACCACCCGCCTCGATCTTCCTGGCGAGCCGGAGTGGCAGCTGCTCCAGGCCTTCGCGCGGGGGTTGCCCTTCGGCGAAGTCTGCCGCCAGGGCGTGGAGATCTCCGGCGTCTCGATCGCCTCCCTCCTGCCCCTCTGGGTGCAGCGCGGCTGGCTGCGCGATTT
>CAYGQY010000452.1:0-2066 GCA_964352195.1 uncultured bacterium | reverse complement strand
GCAGGAGATCGGCCAGCTGATCCTCGAGGCCCACGACCTGCGCAATGGCAACCGCTTCCGCGGCCTCGATCAGGCCGAGCGCCTGGCGATGCCGCAACCGGTTGTGGCGTGGGAGATCCCCGGCTGCATCCCCCGCCGCGACCTCTCGATCGTGGGCGGCCGGGCCAAGGTGGGCAAGACGCGGCTGGTGCAGGCCCTGGCCCGCTGCCTGCTCTGCGCCGAGGACTTTCTCGGCTTCGGGGGGCCGGAGGAACCGCGGCCGGTGATCCTGGTGACCGATGACCAGGGGGACGGCGACACCGCCCAGATGCTGCAGCAGCTGGGGATCTGGGATCACCCGTTGCTGCTCTGGTCACGCCGCTTTCGCGCCACCGAGGCCAACCTCGATGCCCTGCTGGCCTGCCTGGCCGCACACCCGGGCGCCGTGGTGATCCTCGATTCGCTGCGCTCGATCACCCGCAGCTGCTGCTTCGGGGAGAACGACCCGGAGATGGGGTCGCTGATCTACGACCTCAAGCACCAGATCACCGATGCCGGCGGCACTTTGCTGCTGATCCACCACTGCAACAAGGCCAACGACACCACCGGCACCGAGGCCCTCTCGGGCCACAACGCCATCGCCGGGGCGGCCAACACAATCCTCACCCTGCACTATCTGGCCAAGGGCAATCGGCTGATCAAGGATTCGCCCCAGCGCCGCCTGGTGCGCGAGGCCCGCTCCGGCCCGCCGGCGGATCTGGTGGTGGCGATCGACGGCAGCAGCGGAGCGTTCGCCCGACTGGGCACTTACGACGACCTGCAGGAAAAGCAGGAGCAGGAGAGCGATCTTGATCGCGCTGGCCAGCGGGTGCGCAAGGCGAGCGAGAAGCAGAAGGAGGCTCTGCGCTATCTCCAGGCCCTGCATGCCAGCGGCCTGGCCGGTATCGGTTTGCTGGAGCTGTTGCAGGCGATCGACGCGGCGCCGGCGGAGGCGCGCTTGAAACGGGATCTGGAGGGAGAGGCGCTGAGCACCTACAACGCGCTCGGCCGTTTCCTCAGCAAGCTCGACGGCCTGGTGACGACCACCCGGGTGGGCACCAGCGGCCAGAGCTACTACCTCCGCTACGGCCTCAGCGATGCCGGCGCGGAGTGGCTGGCGCGTGAGTTCGATCTGTAGGGGGTGCTTCTTTGCATTCTTTGCACTCCACTGCAGCGCAACCGATCTGGCTGGTTCACCAGCGTGCGATCTGCCCCACACGCTTTGGATTCTTTGCTGCCATCCCGGAGCCTCAGCAACGCAACACCGCTGGCGTGAACTGCCATCCCATAGGGGCTGAATTCATCGCTTTCTTTCCCCTCCACTGCGCCGCAAGCGTTCTCAGGGATTTCAGGGGTTCATTTCTTTGGCCACTCTTTGCCTTCTTTCAGTGGCGGGGTCTGCGACCTGCTGGGGGCCAAAGAATGTCAAAGAATCGAAAGAATGCGCTGCGGCCAGACCGGCTCAGACCCCTTGCGCCAGAGGGGAATACAAAGAATCGAACGAATTTGGTGTATCACGTGAGGTTCTGGTGATCAGGCGTTCTCCCACACCAACCAGCAGATCTGCTGCCACTGTCCCCAGCGACTGGCTGACTCCGATCCCAGGCCTGCGGCGCACCGACCCGGAGCACCGCTACTGGCTGGGGGAGCACCTGTTCGCCGTGTCCGTCACCGGTGTGGTCGGCTCCAGCAAGAGCGACTGGGCGATGGCCCGCATCGAGGCCACCCGTCACCTCTGGGAGCCGCGCGGCCACACCGTGCACCTGGCGCTGGAGGCCCTGCTGCATAGCCGCTTTCATCCCCTGCCCCAACAACGCCAGCAAGCAAGCCGGCAGCTGGAGAACCTGCGCTCTGGCTACTACCGGGACTGGATCGAGCCGCTGCTGGCCCACCCCCACTGGCACCAGGTGATGGTGATTGCCTCCGAGCGGCCCACCTGCTGCCTGGTCCGCAACCTGGCCGGCACCTACGACACCGGCTACATCCAGCACGCCAGTGGCCTGCGGGTGCTCGCCGACCTGAAAACCCTCTCTGGCCGCCAGTCCAGT
>CAYGQY010000451.1:0-2068 GCA_964352195.1 uncultured bacterium | reverse complement strand
GCCTTCGGCTCCGGCCCCGGCCCCCGATGGCTCCGGCCAGCGCCTGCATCCCCTGGAGGTCACAACCGATCCGGATCAGTTGTTCCATGAGCTGATCAAGGCCAGCCCCGATGGCCGTGTCCCGCCCCACCTTCTCCAGCGCCTGCAGGCGCTGGAGGATCAGCGCCGCCAGCGCCGCCGCCGCGAGCCTGGTCAACCGCAGGATTCCGGCCCGCTTCCCCCGCGAGGTTCGGCCGCCGCCGTGCCGCCGGCCCCCGCTTCGCCCCCATCCTCACGGCGGCAGGGGCCGCTCCGGGGCCAGCGGTCCGCCGTTCCGCCCGGGCGCTCCGCCGCCGCTGAGCATCAGGAGCTGTACAGCGAATTCCATCAGTTGCTGCTGGAGGATGACGACGACGACTGAGCGTCCCGCCGGCGGAGCCCCTCCCGGTCCGCCGCCGCCCCCTGCAGCGCATCGATCGCCGCCTGCAGCTGCTCCAGGCGCTGCGGGGCTGGCCCCCAGAGTTCGATCAGCTGCGGAGCCCGCCGCTCCGGCATCACGCCGAAGCGGCCGTGGCGATAGATCTCCTTGAAGAGGCTGTCCACCTCATCGCGGTAGGCCTCATCCACCGGCCGGATGCCATCGTCCTCCATGGCCACGGGCCAGTCGTCCGAGCGGGGCACGAAGGCCAGGATGTCGAGGTGATCGAGCGATTCCCTGACGGCGGGCACCATGGAGAGCACGAAGTCCGCATCGATGTCAGTGCTGTTCTGATTGGCTGTGTATTGCGAGTAGGCCAGGTAATCGACCGGAGACCTGTCGAAGATCACCCGGTCCGCCGGGCTGCTGTAGCGATGAAGTCGGCCGATGTTGTAGTACATCTGCAGACCATTGTGAAGTCTGGTGGAGGCCTCGCGGAACCGGATCTCGTAGGGTCCCCGCAGGCCAAGAACGCGGTAGGGCTCGTCCTCCCGTCGATAGCTCGGATGCGCCGCCACCCAGTCGTTGACGACGGTGGATTTTCCCAGGGAGTGGGATCCTGAGATGGCGATGCGCATCGCGACCGAAGGGCCGAACGGGCCTCCGAACCTAGGAGTCCGGCCCGCCGCTTTCCGCTGCTAGTACAAGTGCACTAACCTGGCCCCCTGTCTGGGGTCGCCCCGTGTCCGTCGAACGCCGTGCCGACCGGGTCCCGCCGCTGGCGCCGGAGCCGCTGGAGCCGCTCGGTCCGCTGCGGCTCCAGCGGCGTGCCGTGCGGCTGCCCCTGGCGACCGAGTCGGTGGCGGCCGGCTTCCCCTCCCCCGCCGCCGACTACGTGGAGGTGGGCATCGATCTCAACGAGCAGCTGATCCGTCACCCCAGCAGCACCTTCTTCCTGCGCGTCAGCGGTGATTCGATGACCGGCGCCGGCATCCACCACGGTGATCTCCTCATCGTCGACCGCAGCGTCGAACCCCGCCCGGGCCGCATCGTGGTGGCGGTGCTGGACGGGGGCTTCACCCTCAAGCGGCTGGTGCTGCAGCGCGGCCGCTGGTGCCTGGAGGCGGCCCATCCGGCCTATCCGCCGCTCGAGCTCAGCGACGACGACGACACCCGGCTCTGGGGCGTGGCCATCCACGTGATCCATTCGCTCTGAGCCGCCGATGCCCCAGGCCACCGTGCTGATCGACGGCAACAACTTCTATGCCTCGTGCGAGGCGGCCCTCGATCCTGCCCTGATCGGCCAGCCGCTGGTGGTGCTCTCCAACAACGACGGCTGCATCGTGGCCCGCAGCGCCGAGGCCCGCGCCCTCGGTATTCCCATGGGCCGCCCCTACTTCCAGGTGCGGCGCCAGCTGGAGCAGCTGGGCGTGCTGGTGCGCAGTTCCAACTACGCCCTCTACGCCGACATGAGCCAGCGGCTGATGAACACCCTCGAGCCCTGGGTGGAGGAGCTGGAGATCTATTCGATCGACGAGGCCTTCGGCCGGCTGCACCGCCCGGCTGCCGGGGATCTCACCGCCTGGGGCCAGGCCCTGCGCCGGCAGGTGCGGCGCCACCTGGGACTGCCGATCGCCGTCGGCATCGCCCCCTCCAAGGCCCTGGCCAAGC
>CAYGQY010000450.1:0-2071 GCA_964352195.1 uncultured bacterium | reverse complement strand
GGACGGGCTCGGATTCGACCAGATCCCGGAACCGGTCCAGGTTGGCCTGGAGTTCCCGGGTGACGATGCCCCCCAGGATGGAGGGTTCCATCAGCGGCGCAAGGGCCCCGGGGAGCTCGTAGCTGACCGTGAGCCGGACCACGGTCAGCTCCGGGGTCTGGGTGTAGAAGCGCACAGCTCCCCGGGTGGGGAGCCCGCCCACTGACTCCCAGTGCAGCTGCTGGGCCTCCACCCGCTGGGTGATGCGCGCCTTCCAGTGGAAGCGGAATCCCTGGGCGGAAAGGGTCCAGTCGGTGAGGTCGGGATCCTCCAGGGTGGTCACCGACTCGATCCAGCGCATCCAGCGCGGCATCGCCTCCAGATCGCTCCACACCTGCCAGACCCGATCGACCGGAGCATCGATCTTCGTGGTGACGCTGTGTTCCAGCCAACGACCCATGACGATCAGGCCACCGCCGTGTTCATGGCCAGGCACGCCGGCTGCTCCAGGATTGCCGCCGCCGCCAGCCGGCCGCTCATGGTGGCGCCCTCCATGGAATCGATGTAGTCCTGGCGGGTGTAGCTGCCGGCCAGGAAGAAATTACTCACGGGTGTGCGCTGCTCGGGACGGTACGGCTCCATTCCGGGGGCCTCCCGGTAGAGCGACTGGGCCAGTTTGACCACGTTGCTCCAGAGCAGGGCCAGGTCCCGTGCCGATGGAAACAGTTCCCGCACCTGGGCGTCCACGGCCGCGACGATCGCCTCGGTCTTCATCGGGATCCAGCGATCGCCGGGTGTGAGCACGCATTGCAGCAGGGAGCCCTGGCCTTCGCGGCGGTAATCCTCGGGACTGGCCAGGGCGAGATCGGCAAAACAGCTGAAGTCCGCGTCGGCGGTGTAGAGCAGATTGTTGAGTCCACAGGGCCTGGAGGGATCGCGGCGGGCGGCGGCCTGGGCCTCCCCCTCCCCCAGCTCGGTCACCCAGCCGTCGTAGCGGAGCTGCACGGTGGCCACGGGCACGGCCTCCAGGCGGTAGATGTGCTCGAACTGGTCATAGCGGCGCCAGGCCGGCGGCAGCAGCCGCTGGATGCCCGGCACGTCGCAGGCGGCCAGGTAGGCGTCGGCCTCCACCAGGATCTCGCCCTCGGGAGTGCCCAGGCGCAGGCCGGTGATGCGGGGGGAGCGGGCGGCGGCACCGGTCTCCTCGTAGAGCACCTCGCTGACCCGGTGGCGCAGATGCAGGCGGGCCCCGCGCGCTTCGATGTACTCGAGAATGGGCTGGTGCAGCCAGCGATGGGGGGAGCCCTTGAGCAGGTTCAGCTTGGAGGCCTCGGTCCTGGAGGCGAACATCAGGAAGATGGTCAGCATGCAGCGGGCGGAGATCGCCTCGCAGTCGATGAAGCCGAGGGCATAGGCGATCGGATCCCACATCCGCTCGATGCTGCGGCGACTGCCCCCGTGTGCGAGGAACCAGTCCTGGAAACTCATCCGGTCGAGAGCACGGATCACCTCCATCGCCCCGTCCGGATCCACCAGCCCCCGCACGATCGGGCTGGTGCCCAGGGCCAGGGCATTGCGGAACTTGTCGATGCCGTCGAGCTGGGAAGTGGTGAAGAACGCCTTGAGGCCATTGAAGGGAGCCCCGACCGGGAAGCGGAAATCCAGCTCGCGCAGGTCCCCGCCCCGGTTCACGAACAGGTGGGTGTGGTCCTTCGGCAGCAGATTCCCGAAGGCCCCCACCTTGCGCATCAGGGCGAACAGGTTGGCGTAATTGAAGAAGAAGACATGCAGACCCATCTCGATGTGGTTGCCACCGCTGTCGACCCAGCTGCCCACCTTGCCCCCCACGAAGGGCCGGGCCTCATAGAGATCGACCCGGTGCCCCGCCTCACAGAGGTCAACCGCAGCGGACAGTCCGGCCAGCCCCGCACCCACGATGGCGACGCGCACCCTTGATTCCCACAGGTGCGACGACTCTATGGAGCCGCCCCGTCCGTCGGTGATGCGTCGGATCCTGAGCTCCCTCCATAGAGTGGTCGCACGCATCGATCGGACGTCCGCAGGTCCTCCCATGAGCAGCAGCCCCCTGACC
>CAYGQY010000449.1:0-2084 GCA_964352195.1 uncultured bacterium | reverse complement strand
GCGGGCGGGTCAGGGCATCGGTGACGGGGAGACCCAGTTCGATCTCGTAGAGCGCGATGGCCGCCGTCACTTCGGCCTCGCTCATCCCCTCATGGTTCAGGCTCAGACCGACCACCCGCGTGCCGGGGGAGAACGTTTCAATCAGATGGATTTCGCCAGCCGGCGTCGGCATGGCGATCTGGGGGAAGTCGCTGAGTCGGGTCCGCATCGGGGCGTGCTGCAGGATCACGGCTTGGGGTTGGGCACCGCGCAGGATCGAGGCCGAGCTGAGGTAGGCGGGATGGCTGAGAGCTCCCTGCCCCTCGATTACGATCAGATCGGGTCGCTCCGCCTCGTAGGCCTCCACCAGGGCGGCTTCCACCTCCCCGGAGCAGAACTGGCAGGGAATGGCGTCGAGGGCGATGCCGTGGCGGGCTCCCTGCATCAGCCCCGTCTGCCCCGTTCCCACCATCACCGCCTTGAGGCCTCGCGCGTTGAGGGCCCGGGTGAGGATCACGGCCGTGGTGCGTTTACCGATTGCGCCATCGGTGCCGAGCACGGCGATCCGTTTGCAGGGCAGGGAGGCGCTGCGCCCGCGGAACAGGTGCAGATCCCGCTGGGCCGGCGGGCGACGCACGTCCACGATCGCCACGTTTCGCGCGGCGGCCGCCGCCGCGAACTCCGGGTCGTCGTTGAGGAACTCGTGCAGCCCGTTGATCAGGTGCAGCCCGGCGCCGATCCCCTCAAGCAGCACGGCCCGTTCCGGAGGGGTGAGCCTGCCGCTGGAGGGAGCCACCCCGACGATGAGCAGATCGGCCGGTGGGCCGCTCCGCAGCAGGGCCCCGGCCAGATCGGTGTGGATCGGGATGCCGTTGGCGGCACCGTCCAGCACGCGGCCGGCATCCTGGCCGGCCAGCTGGCTGTCGATCACTGCCAGGATGCGGTAGCGCTCCGAGTGGCGCACCAGACCATTGGCGGTCTTGCCGTCGATCCGGCCGAAATGGCCTTCGCAGTACACGATGGCAGTGGGCATGGCCGGCAGGCCGTGCCCTTCTGGAAGCTTCAGCATCCGAGGCGCTCTCCTGGGTTCAAGCTCAGAGGAGGCGACCGAATGGTCCGCTCGGACCGGATCGGAGCGGGGATACCAGAGGTCCCCACTAAGTGGGACAGACCCACCAATCCTAGGGCAGGCCTGGCCTGAGATCGGCCGCTGCCGGCCGCCCGCACCACCCCGCCAGCTTTGAGGCCGCCTGGGAGCGGGCCAGGGCGCGGGCAGCCGGCAGGGCCGGCTCCAGGCGCAGGGAGCCGAACGGCGGCAGGGGGCGGCTGCGCAACCAGGCCCCCCAGCGGAACTCGTGGAAGGGGATCAGCGGGGCCGCCGCGATCACCTTCTCCTGCTTGAGCTTCCAGACCAGGCTGCGGTACGGATCATCCTCCAGGTCAAGCAGGCTGCCGGGAAGGCGGTGCGGGGACCTGGGACCCTGGCCGCGGCCGTCGTGCAGATAGAGCCAACCGCGGCTGAGCAACTCCGCCAGCGCGGACTCGGGGCCGTGGGTCGCGAGCTGGAGGGCCACGTAGCCGAAGGCGGTGGCGTCAGCGTCGAGCTCCAGCAGTGCCCGCAGCCGGTGATGGCGATCCACCATCCAGAGGGCTCCATCGGCACCGCGCACCAGGGGAACCGGCTTGCCGCGCAGGTACCGCCGCCGCTGCTTCGTGCTCTCCTCGCCGAATTCAGCCTGACGCTGGCGGATCTCGGCCAGACCCACGCAGAGCTGGGTCGGTTGGAGCTCCGCCACCGCCACCTCCACCAGCTGATCAGGGGAATCGGGCGGCGCTGGCAGGCGCTGGAAGGGGGGCAGGCGCAACGGCATCGGACGCTCAGCGCAGGTTCTCGCGTTGGAGGAAGACCCGGATCAGCTTTTCGTCCATCAGACCCAGCCGCGCCCGGGGCGCCTCACCGCAGCGCTCGAACAGCTCCAGCAGGGTGGCGGCGGAGACCCGGTGGCCATGGTGGGAGGCCAGCTCCTCCACCTGCTGGGCGGTCTCGATCAGGTTAAGGGCCTCCCGCAGTTCCGGCTCGGCTTTGATCCGGCCCAGGAAGGCGA
>CAYGQY010000448.1:0-2084 GCA_964352195.1 uncultured bacterium | reverse complement strand
CCACCACCCGCTCGATCCCCACCTGGGCGGCCACCACCTCGGCGGTGCGGCGGGCGTCACCGCTGAGCATCACCACCTGCAGACCCAGGCGCCGCAGGGCCGCCACCGCCGCCGCGGAACTGGGTTTGAGCGGATCGGCCACCCCGAAGCAGGCTTCGATCCGCCCGTCCACCACCACGGCGGCCACACTGCAGGCAAGGGCCTCGAGGCGCTCCACCAGGGGCTGAAGGGCTGAAGTGTCGATGCCGAGCTCGGGGAACCAGCGGGGGGTGCCGACCCACACCTGCTGGCCATCGACGACCCCCTGCACGCCGCGACCCGCCACGGCCTCGAAGTCCGTCACCGCCGGCAGGTCCCCCGGCTGCAGCTGGCCTGTGGCATAGGCCACGATCGCCTCGGCCAGGGGATGCTCCGAGCGGGATTCCAGCGCGGCCGTGAGGGCCAGCAGGCTGTCAGCCGGCAGCGCGCCACCGGACAGCCGCTCGAACTGCGTCACCTCCGGCTTGCCGCGGGTGAGGGTGCCGGTCTTGTCGAGCACGATGGTGCGCAGCGTGCCGGCGGTTTCGAGGGCCTCGGCGCTGCGGAAGATCAGGCCGTTCTCCGCCCCTTTGCCGGAGGCCACCATGATCGAGGTGGGGGTGGCCAGGCCCAGGGCGCAGGGACAGGCGATCACCAGCACGCTCACCAGAAACAGCATCGCCAGCACCGGATTGCCGCTCACCAGGAACCAGACCACGAAGGCGGCGATGGCCAGGGCGATCACCACCGGCGCGAACCAGCTCACCACCTGATCAGCCACGCGCTGCACCCGGGTGCGGGAGCTCTGGGCCTGCCGCACCAGCTCCACGATCTGGGCCAGCACCGTGTCGCTCCCCACCCGGCTGACCCGGAAGGTGAAGCTGCCGCTGCGGTTCATCGAGGCGCCGATCACCGCATCGCCCGCAGCCTTGGCCACAGGTGTGGGCTCCCCTGTGAGCATCGATTCCTCCACCCAGGAGCTGCCCTCACTCACCACCCCATCGGTGGGCAGCTTCTCGCCCGGGCGCACCTGCACCAGATCGTCCACCACCAGCTGGGACACGGGGATCTGCACCGGCTGGCCGTTGCGCAGCACCCGGGCGGTGGGGGGCTGGAGCTGCAGCAGACGCCGGATCGCCTCGGAGGTCTGCCCCCGGGCGCGGGCCTCCAGCAGGTTGCCCAGCAGCACCATGGTGAGGATCACGGCGGCGACTTCGTAATAGACGTCTGCCGGCAGGCCCTCGGCGATCAGCAGCTGGGGAAAGACGGTGCTGAACAGCGAGGTGAGCCAGGCGATGCCGGTGCCGGCCGCCACCAGGGTGTTCATGTCGGCGCTGTGTTGGCGAAAGGCCGAGGCGGCGCCGGTGAAGAAGCCCCGGCCGCACCAGAACAGCACCGGCGTGGTGAGGATCAGCTGGGTCCAGGGGCTGGTGAACCAGCTCGGCAGGAAGGGCAGGCTGTGGACCCCGAGCATGTGGGGCAGGCTGGAGAGCATCACCAGCACGGTGAGCACGACCGCCACACTCACCTTGCGGCGCAGCTGGGTGAGTTCCCGGGCCAGCTCCCGCTCCATGCCATCGGCCGCACCGCCTGGATCCTCGGCATGGCAGCAGGGAGGGTTGGCGGACGGAGTGCTCATTGGGGGACCTGGAGGCAGCGCCGGGGCGCTGCGGGTGACGATCCCTTCAACCTATGGCGTTCAGTTGACTGGAGAGTCAAGGCCCTGGTGGATTCAAACGGCCTGCCGGGAGAACGACGGCGGACAGAGATGGTTAGAGTCTCCCCAGTAATGGAGAGTGTGTTTGCCCATGGCCGCCGTCACTCCCGCTCCCGCACCTGCACCCGCCGCCTCCCGCTCCGCCGCCACACCACGGGCCGGCCGCCCTCCAGGGGCGGCGCCAGTGCCTGTCGGCATGAAGATCGGCGCCCTGGCCAGCCGGAGTGGCCTGCCCGTGAAAACGCTCCGCTACTACGAAGAGCTCGGCCTGCTGCCGGCGGTGGGCCGCAGCGAAGGCGGTTACCGCCTGTTCGGTGAGGAGAGCCTGCGGCGCCTGGACTTCATCCGG
>CAYGQY010000447.1:0-2088 GCA_964352195.1 uncultured bacterium | reverse complement strand
CAGCCGTGCCGATGGCCCCGCCCCCCCCGTGGTGGGAGGGCTGCGTGATTTATCAGCTGATGCCGCGCAGCTTTCGCGACGCCAATGGCGACGGCATCGGCGATCTGGCCGGCATCACCGAGAAACTGCCCTACTTCGAGTGGCTCGGGGTGGATGCGATCTGGCTGACGCCGATCTATCCCTCGCCGCTGCGGGACGGCGGTTACGACATCACCGACTTCACCAGTGTTCACCCCGACCTGGGCGAGATGGCCGACGTGATCCGTCTGCTGGAGGCGGCCCACGAGCGCGGAATCCGGGTGATCCTCGACCTGGTGCTGAACCACACCAGCGTGCTGCACCCCTGGTTCCAGCGGGCCCGCTGGTCCAGCACCGGCAGCCCCGAGAGGGACTTCTACGTCTGGTGCGACCACGACGGGCGCTACGGCGACGCGCCGGTGCTGTTCCGTCACTTCGAAAGCTCGAACTGGCAATGGGATGAGGTGGCCGGCCAGTACTACCTGCATCGTTTCCTCAGGCATCAGCCCGACCTGAACTACGCCAATCCCGCCGTTCAGGAGGCGATGCTGGCGGTGGTGGATTTCTGGCTGGGGATGGGAGCGGACGGGTTCCGCCTCGATGCCGTGCCGTTCCTGTTCGAGGCGGAGGGCACCCGCTGCGAGGGACTGCCCGAGACCCATGCCTTCCTGCGGCGGCTGCGGGCCCGGGTGGAGGATTGCGGCCGCGACGTGCTGCTGCTGGCCGAGGCGATCCAGCCCGTGAGCGAGTCGGCCCCCTATCTCGCCGACGACGAGCTGCACGCGGCCTTCGACTTCTCCCTCACCGCCCACCTGTTCGCGGCGGTGGCCACCGGCCGCTGCGACGCCCTGCGGGACTGCCTGATCCATGCCCAGCAGATGGTGCCCGGCTGTCGCTGGGCCCTGCCGCTGCGCAACCACGATGAGCTCTGGCTGGGGGATGGCCATCTGGTGGACGCCCGTGTGGTGGAGGCGATCGTGAACGGATTCCCGGAGGGACGGGAGCACTGGCTGAACTGGGGGATCAACCGGCGTCTCGCCCCCCTGCTGAATGGGGATCCGCGGCCCAACACCCTGCTGCATGGGCTGATCTACAGCCTTCCCGGTCTGCCCTGCCTCTATTACGGCGACGAGCTGGGCATGGGGGACTGGCCCGGGCTGCGGGACCGGGATCCCAACCGCACGCCGATGGCCTGGAGCCGGGCGGCCAATGGGGGGTTCTCCTCCGCCCCCGATCCCCTGCTCGTGTTGCCCCCGATCACCTCACCGGGCTTCGATTACCGCATGGTGAACGTGGAAGTGCAGCAGCAGCTCTCCGGCTCCCTGCTCAACTGGCACCACCGCATGCTCACCAGCCGCCGGTTGCTGCCGGCCCTGCGCTATGGCGAGATGGTGATGATCGAGAGCGGCCATCCCAGCGTGCTCTGCTACGCCCGCCGTTGCCCGGAGCGCGGGGAGGGCGATACCGCCGAGCCCGCCATGACGATGGTGGTGGCGGCCAATCTCTCGGCCACCGGAGCCTCCACCCGGCTCGACCTGAGTGCATGGGAGGGTCACCGCATGCGCGAGACGCTCTGGGGTTGCGAGTTCGCCCCGGCGAGCCCGGAGTGGTTCGCCTACCTGCCCGCCTATGGGTTCTTCTGGTGGCTGGTGGGGGAGTGAGCCGAAGTGGCCTCCTGCTCCAGCAGCTCGCGCACCGTGCCCTCGAGCCGGGCGGCCTCGGCCGCATCCACGAAGGCCAACCGGCAGCGGCGGGCCAGCACATCCTCCGGCCGCCGGGCCCACTCGTGGCGTGCCATGTGGCGCACCTCCGCCGCCGTGAGGGGGATCACCTCGCTGAGGGGGGTCAGCTCGGCGGCGCCCGCGGCGCAACGGAGCACCGCGGGCGCCTCCAGACCGTGGCTGGCGATCAGGTGGGCGGCGAGGGGTTCGCCCAGTTCGCCCTCCAGCCGGGTGGCCAGCTCGGCCAGCGCCGCGCCGCTGTGGGCCGGGTCGGCGGCGGCGCCGAGGATCGCCCCGGCGGCCGGTGGCGGCCCGGACCGCCCGAGCTGCTCGGCCACCACGGCCAGGG
>CAYGQY010000446.1:0-2096 GCA_964352195.1 uncultured bacterium | reverse complement strand
GGTGAGCTGCGTCTGCTGGGGTGGCGGGTGCGGGAGGGGGTCGGGCGTACCGGAGTGGTGGCGGAGCTGGGTCCCGAACTGGCCCCGCTGGTGGCCCTGCGGGTGGATATGGACGCTCTGCCGGTGGAGGAGCGCACCGGTCTGCCGTTCGCGTCCTGCCACCAGGGGCTGATGCATGCCTGCGGTCACGATGTCCATACCGCCGTGGGCCTGGGGGTCGCCCGGTTGCTGGCCCCCCTGGCGGACCAGCTCACGGCCCGGGTGCGGCTGCTGTTCCAGCCGGCGGAGGAGACGGCCGAAGGGGCCGCCTGGATGCTGGCCGACGGCGCCATGCAGGGGGTCCTGGCCCTGTTCGGTCTGCATGTCTTCCCCAGCCTGGAGGTGGGGAGTATCGGCGTCCGCAGCGGCAGCCTCACCGCGGCGGCCGGTGAGCTGGAGGTGGAGGTGCTGGGGGAAGGTGGCCATGGGGCCAGGCCCCACCAGTCCACCGATGCCATCTGGATCGCGGCGCGGGTGGTGAGCGGCCTGCAGGAGGCGATCAGCCGCCGGCTCGATGCCCTCCACCCCGTGGTGGTGAGCTTCGGCCGCATTGAGGGCGGCAAGGCCTTCAACGTGATCGCCGACCACGTGCGGCTGCTCGGCACCGTCCGCTGCCTCGACACCGCCGTGCATGCCCAGCTGCCGGGCTGGATCGAGGAGACCGTCCATGCCATCTGCCGGGGGTATGGGGGCGAGGCCCGGGTGCGCTACCGCTGCATCTCGCCGCCGGTGCACAACGATGAGGCGCTCACCGCCCTGGTGGAGGCGGCCGCCCAGGCGCTGCTGGGGCCGCGGCAGGTGAAGCGGCTGGAGCATCCCTCCCTGGGCGCCGAGGATTTCGCCGAGCTGCTCTCCGCCAGCCCGGGCACCATGTTTCGCCTCGGGGTGGCCGGTGCCCAGGGTTGCGCGCCCCTGCACAACGGTGGCTTCAATCCCGATGAGCGCTCCCTTGCGGTCGGGGTGCAGGTGCTGACGCTGAGCCTGCTGCTCTGGATGGAGCGTTGCCCTTGAGCCGCACCCCTCCGGCCGTGCGACTGCTGGTGGCGCTCTCCGCCCCCCTGCTCATCCTGCTGGCGCTGGTCAGCCTGTTCTCGCGCCACGGGAATCAGCGGCTGCAGGCGGTGCCGGCCCTGCTGATCGGCTCGGGTCTGCTGGTCAGCAGCGGGGTGCGCCGGGCGCAGCGGCGGCGGGTTCTGCTGGAGGCCCTGCGGGGCGAGCCGCCAGGCCCCGGCCTCGGCCAGGGCGGTTGAGCCCGGCCATGGGAGGGTGAGAGGGGCCGAGATTCTGCTCCGATGAGCGACGCCCCAGTCCCTTCCGCCCCGGATCCCAATTCCGAGTCCCTGCGCGAGGCCATCGTGTCGGGGGACCCGGCCCGTGCCATGCCGGCCCTGGCGGGCCTGCGCCGGCTGGAGGTGGAGCGGGCCGTGCCGCTGCTGCTGCTGGGTCTTGAGCAGAACCCGTTCATCGTGCGCTCGATCAGCTGCGCCGGCCTGGGCATTAAACGCAACGAAGCGGGCTGGCAGGCCCTGGTGCGTGCCCTGGTCGAGGACCAGGACGCCAATGTGCGGGCTGAAGCGGCCAACGCCCTGGCCAGCTATGGGGTGGAGCGGGCCTGGCCGCTGCTGCGGGAGTCCTTTGCGGGCGATGACCAGTGGCTGGTGCGCTGCAGCATCCTCTCCGCCCTGGCTGAGCAGCCGCTGATCGCTCCTGAGGTGCTGCTGGAGCTGGCCCGCATGGCGATCGCCGATGCCGATGGCACGGTGCGGGCGGGGGGTGCCGAGATTCTGGGCCGGGTGGTGCGCGATGCCGCCGCAGCCGGCTGCGACGAGCCGGGCCGCACGGCCCGCGACTGGCTCGCCGGGATGCGCCAGGATCCCGATCACCGGGTGGTGGCCGCCGCTCTCGATGGCCTGCAGCCCTGATCGCCGCAGGGGGCCGCCTGGATCCTTTCAGCCTTGCTAGGTTTCGTAAGTCACTAGGGGTGCCCACCGGAACAGGCCGGGGGCTGAGATCACACCCTCCGAACCTGATCCGGGTCATGCCGGCGCAGGGAAGTG
>CAYGQY010000445.1:0-2098 GCA_964352195.1 uncultured bacterium | reverse complement strand
GCTGGCCGTGCTGATGGTGGTCGGTTTCCTGGCCCGCTGGGGCATCCGCTTCCGCCTGGTGGGGGTGACCAGCTTCACGGCGCTGCTGTCGCTTTCCTGCCTGGCCTTCGCGATCAGCTACGCCCCGCGGGTGAAGGTGGAGGGAGCCGTCACGGCTCCGGTGGTGTTCGACAACGGCACCGATCTGGTGGTGGCCACCGCCTCCGCCACGCTCCCCCCGGAGGCCTTCTCCCCCACGGTGGAACAGGTGGCCCGCAACCTGCGCAGCAGCGGCCGCAGCAGTGCCGACGGGCTGGTGCACG
The DNA here is from genome assembly GCA_964352195.1 of uncultured bacterium. Lineage (GTDB taxonomy): Bacteria > Cyanobacteriota > Cyanobacteriia > PCC-6307 > Cyanobiaceae > CAYGQY01. Next base: position 1,796 of record CAYGQY010000445.1, on the reverse strand, counting down.
TGCGGCTGCGGCGGGTCGAGCCGCTGGAGAGCGGGCTCAGCCGGCCGGTGGTGCTGGCGGAGGCGACCCGCCGCCTCCGTGATGGCAGCGTCACGGTGCTGCCTTGATGGTCCTGCCGGCCCACTTCCGCTCCGAACAACGGCAGCTCACGGCCGCCGGCGTGACCGACTGGTCCGCCCTGGCCGGCCTGGGGGATGGGGCCCTGCGGCGGCTCGCCCGGGCCGGGGCCAGCGAGCAGCGCCTGGTGAAGCTGCGCGGCCAGGCCCAGCTGGTCACCCAGGTGGGGCTGGCCCCCCAGGAGGCCGCCCTGCTGCTGTACGCCGGCATCGCCAGCCCCGACGGGCTGGCCCAGGCGTCCCCGCAGCAGCTGTTGCGGCACCTGGGTCGGCTGCAGCGTTCCCTGACCGGCCAGGCCCTGCCTCCGGTGGACGCCGGCACGGTGCGGGCCTGGATCGCCTCGGCCGGCCGGGCCACCGGTCGCTCGCCAAACTGACCCGGTGCCAGCGATCCGGGGGGGTCGCTCCCTTGAAATGAAATCAGACCCCCTGCAGGTGGCCGGTTGATGCCGCACCGACACCCGCCCTTCCGCTGGCTGGCGGTGACGGTCCTGATGGCCGGAGCCGCCGGGGCGCTCTCCGGGTTGCTCTCCGTGGCGGCGTTCGCCCCACCCGCCCGGGCGGCCTCGCCCCTGCTGGAAAGGGTGAAGCAGAACCCCCAACTGGCCAAGACCCTCTGCCGGCGGCTGCGGCGGATGAATGAGCAGGGCATCCGCTCCACCTCCCCCCAGGCCACCGAGATGGTGGCGCGGCGGCTGAACCTGAGCAGCACCGACGCTGAAATCCTCACCACCTATGTGGTGGGCCTCCACTGCCCCGACGTGAACTGAGATGGCCGCGGCGGCGGCGCCCCTGGCGGTCGAGACCCTGGAGGAGTGGATGCCCTGCCGCGACGGCGTGCGGCTCGCCACCCGGGTGTGGAAACCCAGCGGACCCGGCCGCTGGCCCCTGCTGCTGATGCGGCAGCCCTACGGCCGGGCGATCGCCTCCACCGTCACCTACGCCCACCCCAACTGGTATGCCAGCCAGGGTTACGTGGTGGCCATCCAGGACGTGCGGGGCCGGGGCGAATCGGAGGGGAGCTTCGGCGGATTCGCCCAGGAGGCCCGCGACGGGGCCACGGCCTGGGACTGGGTGCGGGCTCTCCCCTACGGCAACGGCCGGGTGGGTGGGTACGGCTTCTCCTATCAGGGCCTCTGCCAGCTGCTGCTGGAGCCGGGAGCCGCCGGCCCCGATGCCCTGGCACCGGCGATGGCGGGGCTCGATGAGCGCCTCCACTGGGCCAGCGAGGGAGGCGCCCACCGCTGGGAAACCGGCCTGGGCTGGGCCCTGCAGCTCGCGGCCGAAACCGTGCGACGCCAGGGCGACCGCCTCGCTTGGCGGGCGATCCGCCACAGCCTCGAGAGCGGTTCCTTCCTGCGGGAGGGGGTGGAGCTGCTGCGCCGCCACGACCCCGGGGGGATGGGCCTGGGCTGGCTGGAGCGGGATCCCACCAGCCCCCGGGGCTGGACCGGCCATGAGCCGCCCCGGGAGCTGCTGCGCCGTCCGATGCTGCTGATCGGCGGCTGGCACGACCCCCACCTGGGCGGGGTGCTGGATCTGCACCGCCGGGCCCGGCAGGCCGGCGGGGAGCCGGGGCTGCGGATCGGCGCCTGGAGCCATCTGAACTGGCGGGGGGGGCTCGACCGCCTCCAGCTGGCCTTCTTCGATCGGCACCTGCGCGACCGCGAGGGCCTCGAG
>CAYGQY010000444.1:0-2098 GCA_964352195.1 uncultured bacterium | reverse complement strand
GCTGGCCCGCAGACAGAGCAGGTCGTCGCGGTTGGCGGGGCTGCGCACCACCGCCGAGGCCAGCAGGGAGGCCAGTGTGTTGAACCCCTGCAGCCGCGACTCCGGCATGGCGATGGTGATCTCCAGCAGGCCGTCGTCGGGGATGACCCGGCCGAAGCCCTGGGCCAGCACGGAGCTGGCCGGCGCCACATTGGCCACGGTGATCGCGACGGCCTGCAGGTCGATGGGGCGACCGTCGACCTCGAGGCGCGCCAGGAAGGGTTCCTGGGCCACCATCTGCTGGGCCCCGGCCAGCACGTAGGCCAGCGGACCGAGCATGGTCTTGAGGTCGCGGGAGGCACGATCCACCATCTCCGCCTCGAAGCCGAGCCCGGCCAGCAGGATCATCGGCCGATCGTTGCAGTCGGCGGCATCGAGCCGGCGGGTATGGCCGGCCAGGATCGTGTCGCAGGCCCCGGGCAGATCGGCGGGAATCCCGAGCGCGGCGGCGAAGGCGTTGGCGGTGCCGCGGGGGAGTACTCCCAGGGGGATGCCGGTGTCGATCACCGCCCCAGCCACGGCGGAGATGGTGCCGTCGCCGCCGCAGGCCACGATCAGGGCGTCACCGGGATCGGTGGCGGGCCGGGCCTGGATGATCGCCACCAGGGCGCGGGTCTGCTCGGCCGGATCCTGATCGGGCCGGGTCATCACCACCGACAGCAGCAGCTGCGGTTCCAGCAGGGAGCGGATCAGGGCCAGGTCGGCGTTGGGATCCCCCTGGCCGGCCACCGGGTTGAACACGACAAAGGCGAGGCGGCTGTGGGCCAGCCCGCGCAGGGCCAGCCCGGCGGTGGCCTCATTCAGCGCCAGCGGAACGTCGCGCAGGGTGCAGGCGCGCAGCAGCAGGCCCAGGTCGGGAGCGGGGGCGAACGGCGCCGTGGGGTCGACGAAACAGATCACCGCCGCGATGCCCCCGGTGAGGATGCGCCCGGCCAGCTGGATGTCGCCGCCATCAGCCAGGGCGTTCAGCTCCCCGATCGCCAGAGCACGGGTGCGGCCATCGTTGCGCAGCCGGTTCGCCAGATCGGCGCAGCTCAGCAACGGCATCCCGGCCAGGGAGGGGGCGTGGGTCCCGAGCCAGTCGAGCAGCGCCTCGGTGCGGGCCTCCGTTGCCAGCAGAGCCAGGGCTGGGGACATGCGCGGCGGCTCGGCGGGGGGCGTGGCAGGCTCCATGGTCGCGGACGGGCGCCACCAACGCTGTCGCGCAACCCGGCCAGGTGTTCCGGGCTGCTCGATGGGGCCATCGACCCGGAGGACCGCCTCCGGGTGCAGGAGGCCCGCGACCTCGGCCGCGGCAGCTGGTCGGTGCGCTATCGCCTCACCACCCAGGATGGCCGCAGGATCTGGGTGGCCGAATCGGCCCGGGTCGTGAAGGACGGTCCAGGCCGTTTCGTGGTGGGAACCCTGGCCGCCCTGAGCGGGGTAGAGGCCCTGGAGGGGGGCTCCCCCGAACGTTCGGCCGTGTTCGAAGCGGTGTTCCAGGCCGCCGGCGTCGGCGTGGCCGTCTGCAACGCGCAGCGGCAGGTCACGATGGCCAACGAGGCCTTCGCCCGGATGGTCGGTGTCGAGCCGGGATCGCTGGTGGGGGTGCCCGCCGCGACGTTCTGTCCACCGGAGGCGATGGAGGGCCTGATCGCAGCGGCACCGGTGAGCGGCCGCCACCTGGAGTTCCGCAGCCGGGATGGATCGGTCCGCCCGGTGGAGGCGGAACTCCGCCCGCTGGGGGGGGGGGCGCCGGCCAGACGGTCTTCGCGCTCATCCTGAGGGATCGATCGTGAGGCCATGTAGTCGAGAGGTGCTGATTTGTCGCCCCGGCGCAAGGCGCCGGCCCGGTGGAGCGAATTCACCGGAACTTCCATAGAATCTTCATACGAATTCAAGAAGATGGCTGCTCGCCATGGCGGGAAGTCAGGCCCTTGATAAAGGGTCTGGCCAGCGAGAATCCGCTGCCCTGATCGCGTTCATCCTCTGCAGATCACCCGCAGGGCCGGAAGCCCTGCACGACTGTTTCGCCGCCTGCAGGAGTGACCTGCCCCATCCTTCCGCCCCGGCTGCCGTC
>CAYGQY010000443.1:0-2107 GCA_964352195.1 uncultured bacterium | reverse complement strand
GCGGGGAACAGCTCAGGGCCGGGGGTGGAGAAGGGCGCAGGGCCAGCGGCCCCGTCACTGAGGTCAACGGTATAACGTTACTGTTCTGTCGCTTTGATCCACTCCGAATGTCTTCGCAATCCACGCCACCCCTCTCCGTGCTGTGGGCACCGGCCGGCCAGCTCAGCGGCGACGGCCAGCTGCGTGAACTGATCCAGGAACGCCGCAACCGCCCGGACGGTGGGGCCGCTCCCCGTCCGGGACTCTGGTACCTGCCCCCGGCCCTGGTGGAGGAACTCGGACTGCTCGCGGAGCCCTTCCCCACCGCCCAGCCCCGCGAAGCAGTGCTGGGCGAGGATCCCGCCGTGATCACCTGGCTCGGGCTCCGCTTCGGAGGCAACACCGACACCAGCGGCCTGTCGCCAGCCGTGCTCCAGGAACGAGCCGCCGCGCTGCCGCCACCCCCGCCGCCCCCGCCGGTGGGGCCGGCTGAAGGCTGACGAGCAGGCCACGTAAGTTGGGGCCACCTGTGCCGCCCCGCGATGCCACGGTTCCCCTTCCCCCGGCTGCCGGCCCTCAACACTGCCGCCACCGCACTGATCGCAGCGGTGCTCGCCGTGGCCGCAAGCGCCGGCGCAGCCCTGGCCGCTCCGGCGGCCTCCCTGTTGTCGGCCCTCAAACTGCCGATCCCCGCCTCGGCCCGTCTGTTCTCCGCCAATGCCCTGGGGCAGACCAGCCTGAACGGTCAGTTGGGCGCCACCCCCGAGGGCCTGCTCGCCAAGCTGCAGACCTCCGTCAGTGCCCAGGGCTACAGCGAACGCACCCTCAACACGGTGTCGGGCCCCTGGGGGTTCAACCTGGTCTTCGACCCCCCGGCCGGAACGACGGTGGACGGCACACCGGCCGGCAAGAGTGCGGCCCTGGTGCTGCAGGCCACGGCCGTGGGCCCGGGCCGTCTCAACCTGAACGTGCGGTTCGAGGCCCTCTGATCGCAGCTCCAGTCGCATCCGCTCACAGAGCGCATCCGCGCATTCACAGCTCAGACACCCCCTGACGGCACGCTTCCCCAGGTTGCTGAGCGGGCTGTGCCGGAGCGTCTCCCATCGATCGCCCCACCCCGGCGGGCGGAGAGGATCCCGCCCCGTGCTGCGGCCAGGCCCCCCTGGTGGCTGGTGGCAGGCGGTGTGATGACCCTGAACCTGGTGGGGGTCGGCTGGTTGAGCGGCCTCCGCTCCATCCCGCTCCACCGGCCCCTGACCCTCCAGGAGCGGACGGTGGAACCGGGCAGCGAGCGGCCGAAAGCGGGGGCAGGCGGGTTCGGTAGCGTGGCCGGCCGGAGCAGCCAGGGTTTTGCAGCACGCCGCCTCGATGGAGATGCTCAGCCTGTTTCCGCGCTATGTGCTCAAAGGGCATCTGGCCGACGGACTGCTGCTTGAGCTGCTCGAGGTGGCCAGCCAGGTGCTCGCCGATCCGGGCGCCTCGCCCGATGCATCGATCAAGCTGGCCGGGCAGTTGAGCGAGCAGCGCGAACTGGGCCCCCACCATCCGGCGGTGCAGACGCTGGCCCAGACCGTGATCCTGCCGGGCTGTGAGCGCTGGATCCGGGAGGTGATCGATCAGCAGCCCCCCCAGGGCCGTGGCCCCTGGACCCCGGGCCGCTATGGCCTGCAACTGGTGGACGTCTGGCTGAACTGTCAGCAGGCGGGCGACTACAACCCGGTACACACCCATGGGGGCAGCTTCTCGGGCGTGATCTTCCTGCGGGTGCCCCCCCAACTGCGGGCCGACAGCTTCGATGGTCAGCTCTGCTTCCACGGTCCGGAGGAGTGGCACATCCAGAGCTTCCACACCGGCATGGTCCACTACGTGCATCCGCTGCCCGGCGACTTCTACGTCTTTCCCGCCTGGCAACCCCATTCGGTGCCGCCCTTCCGGGGCGAGGGAGCCCGCTGGTCGCTGGCCTTCAACGTGGTGGCGGTACCGGGGCAGCCCGGACCTCCCGCCGGACCTGGGACCCTGTCGGCCCGTCCCCGGGCCTCGTCCCCGACCCAGAACATCTCCCTCTCCAGCAGCCGGCCCAAGCCCGGCGGCTTTTCCTGAACCCCGTCAACCCCCACCCCGGCCCCGG
>CAYGQY010000442.1:0-2114 GCA_964352195.1 uncultured bacterium | reverse complement strand
AGCTGAACCTGCGCCCCACCCTGCTCGCCCGGGGAGATCTGAGCGGGGTGAGGATCCACACCCAGCTGGCGGCGGACCATCCCGATGAGGAGACCAGGGCGGACCGCTATTGGGCCGCCTACATCGTCAAGGGCCGCAGCAGAACCCGGGCCAGGGCCGTCGTGCGGCTCGAGGCCCGGGCGGCGGCGGACGCTCCACCCCCCGCCCTCGAGGCCCTGCTCGACACCCTCTGGCTCGAGATCCTCTGGATCAACTACGGCCCGTTCGGCCGGCTGGAGCGCCGCGATGGGGTGCTGATCCCGCTGCGCCGCCCGCAACCGGTGGATCCTGCCACCGCCCGCTGGCGGGAAGGGGACGGCTGCCGGGTGCTGCCGGTGCCCACCCATCTGCTCGGTGTGCTCGACGATCCCTCCGCGGTGCTGAGCCACTACGCCGGAGCGGTGCTGCAGCCCGGCGACATCCTCACGATCGGCGAGACCCCGCTGGCGGTGATCCAGGGGCGCTACCACCATCCGGCCACGGTGGAGCCGTCCGCCCTGGCGCGTCTCCTCTGCCGGGCATTCCATCCCACCAGCAGCCTCGCCACGGCCTGCGGTCTGCAGAGCCTGATCGACATCTCCGGCCCGGCCCGGGTGCTGTGTGCCTGGCTCGCCGGCACCCTGCTCAAGCTGGTGGGCCTCCCTGGGGGCTTCTACCGCTTCGCCGGGGATCAGGCCCGACTGATCGATGACATCACCGGCACCACGCCCCCCTACGACCAGACGATCGTGCTCGGACCGGAGCAGCCGGCCCGCGCCTGCCGTGAGCTGGCCTCCAGCCTGGGGGTTCCGGTGGCGGTGGTGGACGTGAACGACCTGGGCCGGGTCAAGGTGCTGGCCTCCAGCCCCGGCTGCGATGAGGAACTGCTGCAGCGGGCCCTGCGGCCCAACCCGGCCGGCAACGCCAACGAACGCACCCCCCTGGTGCTGGTGCGGCCCGCCTGAGGGGAACCCGGCCGTCCGGCCTCTCCCCGATACAGTTGTTCAACAGCGGTCTGGCCGTGCGTCACCCCACTCCAACCCGCCCTCCGGGAGGTGACCCACTCACCGCGCCCGAACAGATGAGGGTCGCTCCGCTTCAGGGATGGATGCTGCCCCTGCTTCAGGACCCCTCGGTGCTGGATCTCCATCCCCTGTTGCAGAAGGCCCTGCTGCTGCAGGGACCCGAACGGCTGCTGAGCTCCCTGGTGCAACGTCCGCCCCTGGCCCCCGAAGTGCTGGTGGCGTTCCGCAGCCCCGATCGGCTCCTGGGGCTCTGCCTGCTGCGCCGGCTGAACCGCAGCGGCAGCTGCTGGGGGGTGGATCAGCTGAGAATCTGCCCCCGCAGCCTGGCCGCGCCCGGTTCACCCTCCGCCCGGGACGTGGAGGGAGCCCTGCTACGGGAAGCCCTGCAGGGTGGTCGGGGGGCCTCCAGCTGGATCGCCACCGCTCCCGCCGACGGCCAGGACCGGTTGGCGCTGTTGCGGGAACAGGGCTTTCAACCCTTGCTGCACCAGACCATCTGGACCTGGCAGCCCCCACCACCGCAGGCCGGCGCGAGCCCCCAGACGAACGAGGCCGCCCCGCCCGAAGACCTGCAGCAACGGCCGCTGAATCGCCGCAGCGCGGCCCTGCTCTGGCATCTGGAGCAGGCCGCCTGCCCCGCCCAGTTGCGCCAGCTGCTGGATCGCCGCGTCGACGACGTGCTCGACCAGGGGGAGGGCTCCGGGGTGCTCTGGGTGGACACCAGTCGCCAGCAGGCGGTGGTGGCCGTCCGCCGCCTTCGCCCGATCGGCCGCGGCCCCTGCGAGCTCGAGGTGACGCTCCATCCCGGCTGGTCCCATCTCCATGGGGCCGCCCTGGGGGCCCTGATCCACCGGCAGGCGGGACAGCACCCCGTCCGGTTGCGCAGTGATCAGGGGGATGGCGCCCGCAGCCGCTGGCTGGCCGATCTCGGGGCCGTGGCCCGGGGGGAGGAGCTGCTGATGGCCCGCAGCGTCTGGAAGCGGCAGGGCCCGCCGCTGCGGTCGGCGGTCCGCTGGCGGCTCGACACCGTGCTCGAGAGCCTCAAGCCCCGGCGCCGGCCCGTTCCCACCC
>CAYGQY010000441.1:0-2129 GCA_964352195.1 uncultured bacterium | reverse complement strand
CACCACTGAGGGGACGCAGGGCCAGACCCGGACTCTCCAGCCGCTGACCTGGGCGCAGGACGTCGCCGCCCGTGTCGCCGGCCAGCAGCAGGGAGGTCTGGCGGCTCCAGCAGAGTGGATCGGCCGGCGCCACCGGATCGAGCAGGGTGATCCAGTCGTAGCGGGCGAGCCCCAGCCCGGCCGCCAGGCGGGCAGCGTTGGCGCAGCTCAGGCCATCGGCCCGGCTGCTGATCAGGGCGCCGCGGCCCCGGTGACGCGCCAGCAGCAGATCGCCGCCCCACTGGTGGATCAGCAGCAGCTGGTCGGCGCCCAGCAGGGCCAGGTGCACGGCCAGGGCCAGGGTGAGCCCGGCCGCGCCGAGCCGGCGGGGCGACAGCCAACCCAGCGGGCCGACCAGCCCCGCCGGCCAGCGCAGGGCGGCGAGGGTCTCGCGGGGCAGCAGCCAGGGCAGCAGCGCCAGGGCGAACAGCAGCACCAGCCCCGGCAGGGGGCGGCCCACCTGCCCCTGGGCCATCGGCAGGGCGGCAATGCCGCGGGTGATGGCCAGCAGCAGATCGGTGAGGGGCAGCAGGGGCCAGGCCAGCGGCGTGAGCAGGGGCGGCAGCAGCACCGCCGCCAGGGCCAGCGCCATCGCCCCGAGGGTGAGCGGCGTCAGCAGCGGCGCCACCACCAGATTGGCGGGCACGGCATAGAGCGGCACCACCCCGAAGTGGAGCAGCTGCAGGGGCAGGGTCCAGAGGGAGGCCGCCAGCGGCACCGCCAGGCCCGCCGCCACCCAGCCCGGGCAGCGCCGGGCCAGCGCCGCCTCCAGATCGCCGGCACTGAGGATCAGCCCTGCGGTGGCGGCCACTGAAAGCTGGAAGCCCACATCGAGCAACCAGACGGGGCGCACCAGCAGCATCACCAGCACACTGAGCAGCAGCACCCCGAGCGGCCGGCCGCGGCCTCCGCTCTCGAGCACGGCGAAGGCCACCCCGCCCATCAGCACGGCCCGCACCACCGAGGGCTGGGGGCCGGCCAGCAGCAGGAACAGCAGCATCGCAGCGGCGGCCAGGGCGCAACGCGGCGGCCGCGGCAGACGGCGGCCCAGCGCCATCACGGCGCCCAGCAGCACGCTGAGGTGGAAGCCGGAGGCGGCCAGGGCATGGGAGAGGCCCGCCGCCCGAAACGTCTCGCGCACTTCCGCCGGCAGCGGCACCACGGCACTGCCGAGCACGAGGGCGGCCAGCACCCCGCCCCGCTCGGGGCCGCCCCGCTCCAGCAGGGCGGCGGCCATGCGGCGGCGCAGGTCGGCCACCGGAGCCGGCGGCCGCTTCAGCACGCTGAGGGCTCCCTCCGGCGGGGGCGCCACCCTCAGCTGGCTCCAGATGCCCCGGCGAGCCAGACGCTCGGCCGCACCCCCCAGTAACGGGTGGGGACCCCCGAGCGGGCGCCGCAACTGGCCGCTGGCCTCCACCACCCAGCCCTGGCGCAACTCGGGGCAGGATTCGAGAATCAGCTCGCTGGTGCCGCCGGCCAGCACCAGGGGCACCACACAGGCACCGTCCGGGCCGCGGGGGCGGGGATCGGCGGCGAGGTGTCCGCGCAGCAGCACCGGCCGGCTCCCGTCACCGGAGAGCAGCCGCACCGGATCGGCGGGACCCGGCTGGGGCTGGCGCGCCAGGGCCCAGAGCAGCAGCAGGGGGGCGAGGGCGAGAACCGCCAACCGCCCCGCAGGTGGGGCCCCGAGCTGGACCGCCCGGCCGAGGCCGGCAGCGGCCACGGCCAGGAGGGCCGTCAGGCGCAGCGGCCAGGGCAGCGGCAGGACTCCGAGCCCGAGGCCCGCCAGGGCGATCGAGACCAGCAGGAACGGCATGGAGCGGTCGTCTCTGCCCCCAGGGTTCCCGCCGGCGACGATCTGGGAAGATCGGGTCCAACGGTTCCCCGAACGGCGGCCAGGCATGCCAAGGCTCTCCACCGGCTGGATCCCCCCCGGGGCTGGCATGGTCCTGGTGGCCCTGCCGCTGCTGCCGGCGGGGCTGCAGGCCGCGTCGGTGCCCCCGCCCCGCACGGCGGCGACCTGGATCGGCCAGGAGAGCTGGCTGGAGCGCGCCGCCCAGCCCGATCCCGACCCGGAGCGGGCCCCGGAC
>CAYGQY010000440.1:1165-2132 GCA_964352195.1 uncultured bacterium | reverse complement strand
AGCTCGAGCAGGTCGAAGCGCGGCACCGGCGTGCCGGTGACATCGGGTTTCTCCCCCCCGGCGCTGAACCGGCCGCCCCGCTCGCCCCGCTCGAGCGCCGCGAGGAACGCCGGCAGCGTGATCTCCCCTTCATCGAGCACGAGATAATCAGCTTCGGCCAGTTCGGGGGCGTCGGGGGTGGAGCTGGCGAAGGGTCCGCCCACGGCCACGGGCAACCCCCGTTCCTTGGCGGTATGGACCAGGGCGGCCAGATCCCGTTTCTGCACGAGCATCGCCGAGAGGATGACCAGATCGGCCCAGTCCCACTCGGCCGCGCTGATCTCGCGCACGTTGTGATCGACCAGCTTCAGCTCCCAGGCCTCGGGGAGCATGGCGGCCACGGTGATCAGGCCCAGGGGCGGGAGCAGAACCTTGCGACCCACGAGCTCCAGAACCGTGTCGAAGCTCCAGAAGGTCTTGGGGAAGGTGGGGTAGAGGAGAAGAGCATGCATGGGGGGCTCCGGGGGGATGGCCCCGGCAGGGCATGGTGCTCCTCTCACCCCTAGCCAGAGCCGCCCCGTCTGTCAGGGCTCAGCCGCCCAGGTAGGCCATCTCGGCGTGGGCCGCTGCCGGCGCGGTCCGACCGGGTGGGTCCGCCCCGGGGCGGCGCTCCTCGCTGTAGCGATCCAGGCGTTCCCGCCACAGGCTGCCCATCCGCTCCACCAGGGCGTTCCGTTCCGGCCGCGGCCGCAGCCAGGGCTTGAGATCGAGACCGGTGGCGGCGAACAGGCAGGTGTAGGCCACGCCGTCGGCGGTGATGCGCAGGCGGTTGCAGTCGCCACAGAAGGGGGCGCTGATCGAGGCCACCACGGCCAGATGGCTCCCGCCGGGACCGCCGGCCCCCCCCCCGTCGCGGTACCGCCAGCTGCCGGCGGTGCCGTGGCACGGCCCGCCCCCCCGCTCCAGTGGCCCGGTCTCTTATACCCAA
>CAYGQY010000440.1:0-1155 GCA_964352195.1 uncultured bacterium | reverse complement strand
CCAGTGGCCAGACCGCACCGATCCGGCCCAGCATCTCGGCCGCCGGCACCACCTGCTCGAGGTTCCAGCCGTTGCGGTTGCCCACATCCATGAATTCGATCAGCCGCAGCTCGATCCCCAGCCGCCGGGCCAGCCCGGCCAGGGGCAGCAGCTGGTCGTCGTTACGGCCGCGGGCGACCACGGCGTTGAGCTTGAGCTGGCCCGCCGCCGGATCGAAACCGGCGGCGCGGGCGTGCTCCAGGGCGGCCAGCACCCGGGCCAGCAGCGCTTCACCCGCGGTGGCTCCCCCGGCCAGGCCACCCATCCGCGCCACGCTGGCCCCGTCGGTGCCATCGAGGCTCACGGTGAGCCGGTCCAGCCCCGCCGCCCGCAGGGATCGGGCCCGCTCGGCGTCCAGCAACACCCCGTTGGTGGTGAGGGCGATCTCCTCGAGGTCAGCGCCCGGCGACTCGCCGGGGTTCCGGCGGGAGCGGAGGCCGGCCACCAGCGCCTCAAGGCCCCGGTGCAGCAGGGGTTCTCCGCCGGTGAGGCGCAGCCGCCGAAAGCCCAGTTCCGCCGCGGCGTCCACCAGCAGGAGGCGTTCTCCGGCCGTGAGCAGCTCGGGGGGATCTTCGAGGTCGGGGCAGCAGTAGGGGCAGGCCAGGTTGCAGCGGGCGGTCAGCGACAGCCGCAGCACCCCGGTCGGCCGGCCGAGGCGATCCAGGGGTGGGGCATTCAGGGGCACGGCAGCCCGGCGCGAGGCGCTCAGCCTGGCGCAGGCGGCGGACAGTCGTCGGGGGTGTTGGCGTTCACCATCTCGGCGGGATCGAGCCCCACGGCGACGTAGCCCTGGGTCTGCTCCAGCCAGCGCAGCAGGCTGCGGCCGCCGCGGCCGGTGAAGACCTCGGCGGCGGCCCGGTTGGTGGGGGTGGCCGGGTAGAGCCCGAGCAGGGGCTGCAGCCGCTCCCCGTCGTGGGCGAGGTGGATCGTGTTCGGATCGACGCTGCCGGCGGCCGCGGCGATCAGCTGCCGCAGCGTGGCGCTGCGTAGCCTGGGCATGTCTACCGGGGCCAGCAGCAGGAGCTCGCCGGGGTGGCGGGCCATCAGACGGGTGAGGGCCAGCATCGGACCCTGCTGCGGCGGCGGCTCCAGCATCACCTCCAGATCCAGCCCCTC
>CAYGQY010000439.1:0-2152 GCA_964352195.1 uncultured bacterium | reverse complement strand
CCTGAGGCCAGCCCCGTGCCCCCGCCTCCGCCAGCGGCGGCGGGCCTGTTCAGCCAGAACGAGGACCTGATCCGCGATCAGCTGCGGCGCTTCCAGGGCCAGCCCGATTTCTACGCCGACCCCTGGAAGCTGCGCCGCAGCCTGGAGGCCGGTGCCGCCGCCGTGCTGGAGGACTGGTTCCTCAACCAGGGGGGACGGGGCGCCCAGGCCAGCACCGGCAGCCGCAATCGCAACGCCCTGCTCACGGCGGGTGCGGTGGCGATCCTGGGCGAGCTCTACGGAGAGCGCTTCCAGACCCTGGTGCTGGCGGGTGAACCCGAGCGGCTGGGGGAATGGCGCCGGGGCCTGCAGGATTGCCTGGGGCTCTCCCGCGAAGACTTCGGCCCCAACAGCGGCATCGTGCTGTTCGAGCGGCCCGATGCCCTGATCGAGCGCGCCGACCGGCTTGAGGAGCGGGGTGAACTGCCCTTCATCGTGATCGACGCGGCGGAGCAGGTGGTGGACATTCCGGTGCTGCAGTTCCCGCTCTGGCTGGCCTTCGCCGCCACACCGGGCGAGCTGGCGGTGGAGGAGGAGCTGACGTGAGTGTCCCCCTGCTGCCTCTGGCCGTGCTGGCGGCGGGCTACCTGCTGGGGTCCATCCCCTGCGGCTGGCTGGCGGGCCGCTGGCTGGCGGGCATCGATCTGCGCGAGCTCGGCTCGGGCTCCACCGGCGCCACCAACGTGCTGCGCCAGCTCGGCAAGGGGCCGGCCCTGGTGGTGTTCCTCGCCGACGTGCTCAAGGGCAGCGCGGCCGTTCTGCTGGCCAAGGCCCTGCTCCAGGGCGACGGCATCAACGCCGGAACCGACGGGTGGGTGGTGGCGGCGGGCCTGGCCGCCCTGGCGGGCCACATCTGGCCGGTGTGGCTGGGCGGCCAGGGGGGCAAGGCGGTGGCCACCGGGCTCGGCATGCTGCTGGGCCTGGTGCCGGCGGTGGGGCTGGCCTGCTTCGGCCTCTTCCTGACCACCCTCAGCCTGAGCCGGATCGTGTCGCTCTCGAGCGTGGTGGCCGCCCTGAGCCTGCCGCTGCTGATGCTCGGCGCCTTCCGGGCGGAGGGGACCGGTCTGCGGCCGGCCTACCTCATCCTGGCCGTGCTCACCTGCGCCCTGGTGCTCTGGCGCCACCGCAGCAACATCGTCCGCCTGCTCGAGGGCAGCGAACCGCGCCTGGGTGGGGGGGCCTGAACGTCAGCCCAGCTCCCGGCTCCGCTCGGCGGCCGCCAGCACCGCTTCGATCAGGGCCGAGCGCACTCCGGCCCGCTCCAGCCGCCGCAATGCCGCCACCGTGGTCCCGGCCGGACTGGCCACCATGTCCTTGAGCTGGCCGGGGTGCAACCCCTCCTGGCGCAGCAAGGCGATCGTGCCGCTCAGCATGCCGGCGGCGAGGTCGGAGGAGAGCTGGCGCGGCAGGCCGGCGGCCACGCCCCCGTCGGCGAGGGCTTCGAGCAGCAGCGCCGCCACGGCCGGGCCCGAGGAGGCCAGGGCCAGGAACCCGTCCAACTGGCTCTCCGGCAGCTCCATCACCTGCCCCACCGCACTGAACAGCCCCTCCACCCACTCCCGCTGGGCGGCGCTCACCCCCTCTCCGAAGGCCAGGGCGGTGAGCCCGGCCCTGGCCAGGCAGGGGGTGTTGGGCACCGCCCGCACGCAGGACCAACCCGAGAACAGCCGCTGCAGGCGCTCAAGGCCCACCCCGGCGAGCACCGAGATCAGCAGGGGCCGCCCCAGCCCGCCGGCTCCGGCCCCGGGCTGAGCGGCGGGGAGCGGAGCGCCGGCGGCGATCCGCTCCAGCTGCTGCGGTTTGACCGCCAGCAGCACCACGGGCGCCTGCCAGGCGAGCTGGGCTTCGGTGCCCACCGCCAGGCCCAGGTCCTGGCGAAGGCGCTCGGCCGAGGCGGGGGAGCCCACCACCGCCTGGATCCGCTGGCGGGGAAGCCGGCCGTCCTCCAGCAGGGGCAGCAAGAGGGCCCGGGCCATGCGGCCCAGGCCGATGACCCCGAGCTGGGCCGGCGGCGGTGTCAACGGGGCCGGGGGGGAGGCGGAGCTCAGCCGCCGAACCCGCTGCCGCTCCCCTGGCGGCCCCAGGCCCGCCTGGGGGCCGCTTCCCTAACGGC
>CAYGQY010000438.1:0-2165 GCA_964352195.1 uncultured bacterium | reverse complement strand
GGGTGTAGATCCGGTTCAGGGCGATGGCCAGCATGGCCTCCTCCTTGGGGGGCCGCCCGCTGAAGGTGGTGAGGAAGACCGGATTCTTCCGCTGGGTGACGCACTGGAACCGCACCAGCGGTGACGCCTCCACGCCGCCGTAGAAGCCCATGTGGTCGCCGAAGGGGCCATCGGGCAGCTCCTCGCCGGGGGTGATCGTGCCCTCCAGCACCACCTCGCTGTGGGACGGCACCTCCAGATCCACCGTCTTGCAGCGGGCCAGCCGCACCCCTTCGCGGGCGTAGATCCCGGCGAAGAGCCATTCGGAGAGCTGCACCGGGATCGGGGTGGCGGCAGCCATCACCAGCAGGGGATGCACACCGATCGCCACTGCCACCTCCAGCTTGCGGCCGAGGGCCGCGGCCTTGCGCAGGTGGCGGGCCCCGCCCCGCACCGACAGCCAGTGGACCGTCATGGTCGTGGCCGACTGACGTTGCAGCCGGTAGACCCCGACGTTCGGCACCCCGGTTTCGGGGTCCTTGGTGATCACCAGGCCGAGGGTGATCACGCCGCCGGCGTCCCCTGGCCAGGGGCGCAGCAGGGGAAGGGCCTCCAGGTTCACCGCCTCACCCCGGAACACCTGCTGGTGACAGGGTGGGGTCAGGTCACGGTCCGGTCGGGCCCGCAGCACATCCCAGAGCACGCTGCCGAAGCGCAGCGTTTCCTGCAGTCCCTTGGGCGGGCGGGGCTGCTGCAGCAGGGCGAGGCGGCCGCCGAGGTCCTCAAGTTCGGCGGCCTGTTCCATGCCCATGCTCCACACCACCCGCTCGACGGTGCCGAGCAGGTTCACGGCCACCGGCATGGAACTGCCGATCACGTTCTCGAACAGCAGGCCCGGCCCGCCCCGGGCCAGCACCCGGTCGGCGATGGCGGCCAGCTCCAGATCAGGATCCACCGGTGCCGTGATGCGCCGCAGCTGTCCCCGCTCCTCCAGCAGGGCGAGGAAGCCGCGCAGATCCCTCGTGGCACTCCGAGGCAGCGTGACCGCCATCTGTCCGATTCCGTTGCTGCCTACTGTGACGCACGCTCCTGGCCCCGTGCGCCCGTGCAGATCTTCTACTTCCACACCTCCGAGCGGGTGCCCGCCGAGGGGGGTCCTGAAACGGGGAGCCCCGACGCCGCCGTGGTGATCGATGTGCTGCGGGCCACCACCACCATCGCCTGGGCCCTGCACAACGGCGCCGAGGCGGTCCAGGCCTTCGCCGATCTGGAGAGCCTCAAGGCGGCGGCGGCGGCCTGGCCGGCCGCGCGCCGCCTCACCGCCGGCGAGCGGGGCGGCGCGCGGGTGGAAGGCTTCGATCTGGGCAATTCCCCCCTGGCGGTCACCCCCGAGCTGGTGGGCTCCAAGCGCATCTTCCTGAGCACCACCAACGGCACCCGCTCCCTCGATCGGGTCCGGCAGGTCCCCCTGCTGCTGACCGCCTGCCTGCCCAACCGCAGCGCCGTGGCCCGACGCCTGCTGGAGGCCCGGGCGGAGACGGTCTGGCTCGTGGGCAGCGGCTGGGAAGGCTCCTATTCCCTGGAGGACAGCCTGGCGGCCGGAGCCGTGACGGCGGCGGCGCTGGATCTGGCCGGAGACGTCGGGGCCTCCGTCGCGGCCGGCAACGACGAGACCCTGGCCGCCCTCGCCCTCTGGGAACGCTGGCGGGAGGATCCCGAGGGTTGTCTGCGGGCGGCCTCCCACGGCCAGCGGCTGATCCGCCTCGGCGATCACGACGCCGACTTCCGCCGCTGCGCCGCCGTGGACGATCTCACGGTGGTGCCGATGCAGGCGGAGACGGGGGTGCTGCGGGCGAGCTGAGTCCGCCGGCCGCACCGGCCCGTGCCCCGGCCGGATCCCAGACCCAGCTCCCTTACAGTCCAGCCGATCGCAATTCCCCCACCGGTGACGAGCTTCCTGGCAGCCGCGCTCCAACTGACCAGCACACCGGATCCGGACGCCAATTTCGCCGCCGCCGAGGAACAGATCGAGCTGGCGGCCCGCCGGGGAGCCGAGTTGGTGGGGCTGCCGGAGAATTTCGCCTTCATGGGCGATGACGCCCGTCGGCTGGAGCTGGCCCCGGCCCTGGCCGAGCGCTGCAGCAGCTTTCTGGTCACCATGGCGCGCCGCTACCAGGTGACCCTGC
>CAYGQY010000437.1:0-2169 GCA_964352195.1 uncultured bacterium | reverse complement strand
CCCAGGCGGCCTGCCAGCGGGCTTCGGTGCTGGCCGGGTCGTAGGTCTTGGGCAGACCCTCGGCGAGAGCGGGGGCGGAGACCTCGGACACGGCGGCGCCTGGGCGATGTGGAGCCATCGTCTCAAAGGATCCGACGGGGCGAAGACGGATCCCCTCAGCCGATGGCCGCGTGAACGATCTCCACGGTTAACGGACCCTTTAGATATTCCCATGCAAGATTAAGCGCCCATGACAACAGCTCAGCCATGACAGCCACGGCCACCCCCCGAACCAGCGTTTCTCTCGATCCGAGGCTGACCACGATTCAGAATCGCCTGTTCGAAAAGGCTCACGCTGAACCTCTTGAGCTGAAGTTCCTGGGGATCTCGCTCAACACCCAGGGAATCGTGGGCAATGCCCTCTACGCCAATCCGAGCATCATGCCCTTGCCATTGCGGCGCTGTGACTATCTCAAGTCGTTGAGCGCTCGCCAGATGGCGATCCTGACAGCCTGTTATTTCGTCAACTTCTACAAGCTGGTGGCCAACAGCGAATCGCAGACCCTGATTTCCAACATGGCCGCTGCGGACAAGTCATTTGAAGCCTATTCCGATGAGTACATGATCCTTCATCAGGAAACCAGCGAGGAGATGGACCATATCTGGACCTTCCGCACCGTCTACAGCATGGTCTGCCGGGAAACCGGCTCCCAGGAGCCCTTTGACGCCCCTGGCTTTTCCCGCGGCAAGGTGGGATTCATTCCCCAGGCCGATGTGGATGCGATTGACACCCAATTCAACCTCACGGATGAGTTCACCCATGTTCTCGAGCTGATCAGCAAGCCGGGAGGGCCTCAGAAGTTACTGGAGGAGATGAAGCAGAAGGGGCGTGGCTACCGCTACCGGGCCCTGCACTTCCTGATGGGGGATGCGCCCAGGCTGCTCAGCCCTTCCGTCGTTCAGGACCTTGGCCTTGGTGGACTCTGGCTGCTGATCCGCTTCGTGTCCAACGTGGAGCTCAAGCAGGGCGAGGCCTACCTGTTCGAGAATCCAGAGGAGTTTCCCTACGAACCCCTGGCCTACAAGATCAATCAGGGTCACCTCCACGACGAGGCCCGCCACTACACCACCTCATTCGACATCGGCCTGGCGCTCTATGAAGCGGCCAACCCAGAAGCCCAGGCATTCATCCGCGAACTGGTCCGGATGGCCATGGAGGATTACATCAAAGGAAGTTTTCTTCACTTTCCGGAAATGCTGGAACGATCCAGGCAGGGAGATCTGTGCACCGTGATCAGTCTCGGCCGACAGACTCTGGACATGGCTCTATGTCACCCGGAGTTCGCCGACAAGCTGGTCAACATCGATGCCCTGTTCGCGTCCTGGCAGCAGATGGAATGGCGCGATGTGCTGCCCCCCTTCGGCGCTGGCCTGCTCACGCAGAAGCGCTGGCGCTACGTCGCCCAACAGTTTGAGCGCATCAGGGAGGCGATGGGCTTCCGCTACAACGAGGCCCATCTCGGCAATCTTCTGCAGCGCTATCGGGACATCCTCACTCTCGAGACTCTCAACGACGTCTTCATCCTCGCCTGAACGGGAGGGGAACACTCCATCAGCATGACTGCAACCACACCCATCACCCTCAGCTTTGAAGACACCGGCCAGGTGATCACCACCAACGCCGGTCGCCCCTTCATGGAGATCTGCGATGAATGCAACATCCCCGTGCTGCTGGGCTGCCGTTCCGCCTCCTGCGGCACCTGCCTGGTGAGGATCACCGCCGGAGCCGACCATCTCTCCCCAATCACGGAGAGTGAAGCGATCCTGCTCGATGTGCTCGCCGACGGCGACCCCCAGGCCGGCTGGCCTGCCAGTGCAGCGTGCATGGCTCGATCTCGGTGAGAGGCTTCTGAGCCGCATCCCCAGGGCTGGCCCCGGCTCACGCCGCCAGCCGCCTCCGATAGTCCTCGAGCGTGCCGGCGTTGATCCAGCCGGTGGCGATCGTTTTGGTGTGCTCCTGGCTGACCCGGCCGCGGTGGGTGTGGGAGGGGCTGGCCGGGAAGATCAGCAACTTGCCACGCTCGGCCTCCTCATGGTGGTCCTGCCAGTGGAACTCGGTGCCGCCGGCCGGGAGCGTGTTGAGGTACAGGATCCAGGCCAG
Source organism: uncultured bacterium (assembly GCA_964352195.1). Classification (GTDB taxonomy): domain Bacteria; phylum Cyanobacteriota; class Cyanobacteriia; order PCC-6307; family Cyanobiaceae; genus CAYGQY01. The sequence continues at coordinate 29 of CAYGQY010000437.1, read as the reverse complement.
CACCCGCCGGATCGGCTCGGTGGCCTCCT
>CAYGQY010000436.1:0-2171 GCA_964352195.1 uncultured bacterium | reverse complement strand
CCGCCCGATCCCACCACCAGCACCCTTGCGGGCACCCCCGGAGCAACGGGATCGGCGCCGGTGGACACCCTCTGCTCGGGGATCGATCGTGCCGGAGGCGTCATGGGGCAGGAGAGGCGGGGCGGGGCTCTTAAGTTGAGCGCCGGTGGACCGTCAGACGTGTCTCTTCCTCTTTACATGCCGGCGGGCCCCGCGCCCCGGAGGCATCGGCCGGCCCCGGGGGTCTCCGGGGCCGCCCTGGCCCTGGCGCTGGCCTGGCTCGGTGGCGGAGCGATCGCCCCCTTGCCGGCCCGGGGGGCCGCAGGGGGGGCAGGGGAGACACCGGCACCGGTGTCTCCGGCGATGAGCGAGGCCACCTTCGAGGCGGCCCTGGCCTCCGAGGAGCTGTCGGTGCTGGAGCTGGCCTGCCAGGACTCCGCCCGGTTCGATCAGCCCCAGCGGTTACGGCTGCTCAGGGACCGGCTGATGGCCGTGCGGCCCGTCCCCCAGCCCCTGCCGGTGGTGCTCGCCAATGCCAACGCACTGATCAGTTGTCTGGCACCCGAGGCGGCCCTGGGGGTGCTCGATCGCTACGGCCCCGGCCCAGGGCTGGAGCGCCAGCAGTGGCTGATCCAGCAGTGGCGGGCGGCCAACGCTGGACTCAACCACCGGCGGGCTTCGGAGGCGCTGCGGCGACTGGCGGCAGGCAATCTGGCCAGCCTGGAGACCATGGCTCTGCCCGTCCGCCTGCGGGAGGACGGCAGCCTCGACACCCGAGCCGCCCTGGATGTGCTGGCGGGTCATCTCGAGGTGATGGGTCGGAACCGGGAGGCGGCCGAGGTGCTGCTGGCCGGGCGGCTCCCCGGGGTGGTGGCGGCCGAACGGCTGAGGACGGCGGCCCGGCTGCTGGGGTTCCTGCCCCTGGACGAACGCAATGGCCTGCTCGAAACCGCGCTGGACCAGGCCGCCGCCGCGGGGGCCTGGGGCCTGGCCGCCGAGCTGCTCGACGTTCAGCTCCGCCTGCAACTGGCGGAGGGGGGCGATGCCGGCCTTGCCTACGACCGCCGTCTGCGGCTCAGCCAGCGCATCGACGACGCCTACACCGAGTGGCTGCTCCGCAGTGTCGATCCCGACCAGGCGCAGCGCAGCGAGGAGCTGGAGCGCCAGCTGCGCTCCCCCCGCAGCCCCGGGGGCCACGCCGCATCCGAGCCCGTCGAGCCGAACTCCATCTCCCCCTCCTCTCCATGACCACCCCCTATCAGCTGGGGCCCCTGCTCTACGAGGGGAAGGCCAAACGGGTGTACCGGACCGACCGGGAGGACCTGATCGCCGTGGAGTTCAAGGACGACACCACCGCCTTCAATGCCCTGAAGAAGGAGGAGCTGCCAGGCAAGGGCGACCTCAACTGCCGCATCTCGGCGCTGCTGTTCGAGCATCTGGGGCGCTGCGGCCTCCCCACCCACTATCTGGGCGTGGGCGAGCGTCGCTGGATGCTGGTCCGGCCAGTGCGGGTGATCCCCCTGGAGGTGGTGATCCGCAACCTGGCAGCCGGCTCCCTCTGCCGGCAGATGCCGATCGCCGAGGGCACGCCGTTGGATCCCCCCCTGCTTGATCTGTACTACAAGGACGATGCCTACGGCGATCCCCTGCTGAGCGAAGCGCGGCTGAAGCGCCTGGCCCTGGTCACCCCCGAACAGCGGAACGAGCTGGAGCAGCTGGCCCGCCGCGTCAACGGGGTGCTGCTGGAACTGTTCGCCGACCTGGGCCTCGTGCTGGTGGATTTCAAGCTCGAACTGGGCTTCAGCGGCGATGGCCAGCTGGTGGTGGCCGATGAGATCAGCCCGGACACCTGCCGGCTGTGGGACCGCGACGTGAGCGACCCCAACGAGCGGATCCTCGACAAGGACCGCTTCCGACAGGATCTCGGCGGTGTGACCGAAGCCTATGGGGAGGTCCTCAAACGGGTCCAAGGGGCCATCCCCGGACCCCTCATCTACAGGTAAGGTCACGCCAATTTGCGGCGCTGCCGCGTTGCCTCGGAGAACCATGGGTGTCACCCCCAACGCCCAGACCGGGCCGGCCGCCTCCGAGGCGCCTGCACGACCGTGGCCCCTGGCCCTGCTGCTGGGCCTCCCCCTCCTGGGAGCGGCGGTCCTGCTGAGCCCCGTGCGGGTTCTGGCCCAGTCGGATCC
>CAYGQY010000435.1:0-2189 GCA_964352195.1 uncultured bacterium | reverse complement strand
GTGGTTGTCGCCGTCGCGGTTGTCCTCGCCGTTGGCCAGGTTGTGCTTGCCGTTGTAACTGATCAGATCGGCGAGGGTGAAGCCGTCGTGGGCGGTGATGAAGGTGATGCTGCGCCCCACCGCCGGCGGGCGGCCGCCGTAGAGATCGGGACTGCCGGCCAGCCGCTGGGCGATCGCCCAGCTGCAGCTGTCGTCACCTTTCCAGAAGCGGCGCAGATCATCCCGGAAGCGGCCGTTCCAGGTGCCCATCCGCCGGGCCGGGAAATCGCTGAGCCGGTAGAGGCCGCCGCAGTCCCAGGGTTCGCTGACCAGCTTCAGGTCGCTGAGTTCGGGATCGGCCTCGATCGCCTCGAACAGGGGGGGGTGGTCCAGCGGAGCCAGATCCTCGCCGCGGCTGAGGGCGATGCCCAGATCGAAGCGGAAGCCATCGATCCCCAGCTCCAGGGCCCAGCAGCGCAGCGCCTCCAGCATCAGCCGCCGCACCAGGGGTCGGTTGGCGGCCACGGTGTTGCCGCAGCCAGTCACGTCGAGGTAGTCGCCGCGGGGGGTCTGGTGGTAGTAGAGGCGATCGGCCAGACCCCGCCAGCTGAGGGTGGGGCCGTCCTGGTTGCCCTCGCTGGTGTGGTTGAGCACCACGTCGAGGAGCACCTCCAGCCCCGCCTGGTGGCAGGCCGTCACCAACTGGCGCACCTGGGCGCGGGCCAGGAGAGGATCGTCCCCGAGCAGGTAGCCCTGGTGGGGCGCCATCCAGCTCAGCGGGCTATAGCCCCAGTAATTCTGACGGCCGTGGGGCGCGTCCTGGGGATCGAAGGCCATCACCGGCAGCAGTTCCAGGGTGGTGACCCCGAGGCTCTGCAGATAGGGGATCGTGTCGATCAGCCCCAGTAGGCTGCCCTGGCGCTCGGGGGCCACCGGGGAGCCCTCCCCCCGGCTGAAGCCGCCCGGGTGGAGCTCGTAGACCACCGTGCGCCCCCAGCTGTGCCGTGGGCGCGGTGCGGCGGCGAAGTCGAAGCGGTCGCGCTCGGTGACCACACCCTTGAGGCAGCTGGCGGTGTTGGGGATGGCGCCGACGGCGTCCTGGCGGCGATAGACCTGCCAGCCGCTGATCGCCCGGGCGCAGGGATCGAGCAGCACCTTGGAGGGGTTGAAGCCGTGGCTGCCGGGCTGCAGGGTGCCGTAGACCCGGTAGCCGTAACAGCAGCCGATGCCGATCCCCTCCAGTTCCACATGCCAGTGGTCACCGGAGCGGTGGCGATGATCGAGGGCCACGATCCGGAATGGCTCCGGCGCGGCCCCGTGGGCGAAGAGCAGCAGCTCCACCCGGGTGGCATTGGGGGCCACCACGGAGAAGTTGACGCCCCGGGCGGTGGGTGCCGCCCCGAGGGGCCAGGGATGTCCGAGCTGGATCGACGACACGGGCTCGGTTGACCGGCCGCATCAAGCTACTGGCGCCATGGTGCGCCCAATCCAGACGGGACAGTCAGATGCCGGAGGACGACAGGGGGAGTGCCGCGACAACGGGGGCCGCTGAGCCGGGCCGGCCGCCGCGGCCGGTGCTGCCCGGTCTCTGGGCCTTCGCCCCCAGCCGCGACAGCGCCGGGGGCACCGCCTGGCTGCTGGCCCTCCCCGACCGGCCGCCCCTGCTGATCGACGTTCCCGCCGACACCGTCGCGAACCGCGCCTTCCTGGCCACGGCCGGCGCCGCAGGCCCTGAGGGGCTGCTGATCCTCACCGGTCGGGAGGGACACGGCCGCTGCCGCCGCTGGCAGGAGGCCCTGGGCTGGCCGGTGCTGCTGCAGGAGCAGGAGGCCTATCTGCTGCCGGGTGTCGCGGCCCTGTGCACCTTCTCCGAGGAGCTGGAGCTTCCCGGCGGCCGGCGCCTGCTCTGGACGCCGGGGCCCAGCCCCGGCTCCTGCGTGGTGCATGCCCCTGGGGCGCTCGACCTGCTTTTCTGCGGCCGTCTGCTGGTGCCCACCGCTCCCGGCCAGGCGCGGGCGCTGCGCACCCCCCGCACCTTCCACTGGCCGCGGCAGCGCCGCAGCCTGGAGCGGTTATGCCGCTGGTTGCCGGCAGGCTCCCCGGCCTGGATCGCCTCGGGTGCCGCCCTGGGGGCCCTGCGCGGGGAGGCGCTGATCTCCGGGGGGCGGTCGGTGCTGGTCTGGAACCGATCGGGGCTCGCGCAGGGCGAG
>CAYGQY010000434.1:0-2190 GCA_964352195.1 uncultured bacterium | reverse complement strand
GGCTCGGGCGGGCCCTCGAGGCCCTCGGCCCCGCGAGGGTCTGCTGGGAACGGAATTCTCCTCCCGGTTCTCCCCCTGGCTGACGGTCGGGGCGCTGTCGGTGCGGAGGATCTGGGCTGAAGTCTCGCTGGAACAGGGCCATTCGGGCGCAGCGGAGGGGCCGAAGTGGATGGGGCCGGAGCTGCTCTGGCGGGAGTTCTTCCTCTGGTCGGAGCGACGGCACCCGGACACCTTCCACAGCCTGGGGGGCGTCCAGCGACGTCAGCCCTCCGTGGAGCGGGATCCCGAGCGGTTCGTCCGCTGGACCCGCGCCGACCGTGGCCATCCCCTGATTGATGCCGCCCTGCGGGAGCTCAACAGCACCGGCTGGCTCTCGAACCTGGCCCGCCAGTGGGTGGCCTCCGACTCCGTGAATCGCCTGCGACTGCCCTGGCTCTGGGGAGCGTGCGGGTTCGCATGGCAACTGATCGACGCCGTCCCCAGCCAGAACAGCGGCAACTGGGCTGACCTGGCCGGCGTGGGGGCCGATCCGCGCTGTTTCGGCTCAGGGCCCCGGCGCTTCGACCTCGAGACCCAGGCCCGGATCCATGATCCTGAGGGGGCCTGGCGGAACCGATGGGCCTGACCCTGATCCTCGGCCACCAGCGGGGTGCTGATGGTGGAGGACCTTGGCCTGGCCTCGCGGTTCCGATTCCACAAGCTGCGCCTGCTGCAGGGCTTTCTGGCGATGCGGTCCTTCCGGGAGACCCTGCGGGCCGCGGCCGTCGATGGGTCCCCGCCGGGGCTGCGCATCGCCGAGAGCGCCACTTCCGGCCTTCAGGCCCAGCTGGTGGCGTACTGCCGTGACCGTGGGGTGGCGCTGGTGGTTCTGCCCTCCCCAGCTGTTCTGAGCAGCGCCGCCGAGAGCCGGGCCGAGTTCCAGGGGGGCGGCGACCGTTGATGAAAACCTTCGATGAACGCCAGCGTCGGCGCCTGAACCTGCTGATCGAGGCCGATGGCCGCCCCCGTGGAGGCCGCTGGAGTTTCGATGCCGAAAACCGCCGCCGGCTGCCGAAGGGCTACCGCGAGCCGCCGCTGCTCCAGCTCACACCGAGTTCGGAGGAGCCGGCGGTGCGGGCCCTGATCCAGACCCATTTCCCCCAGCATCCTGGCGAGCCCGGGACTCTGCTTGTGCCGGTCAATCACGCCGGAGCCCAGGCCTGGCTGACGCACTTTCTGGTGAAGCGCCGGCCTGATTTCGGCCCCTACGAGGACGCCCTGAGCAGCAACGACGACGGGCTGCAGCACTCGCTGCTCTCCCCACTGCTCAACATCGGCCTGCTCAGTCCCGCCGAGCCGGTGCGGCAGACCCTCGCCCAGGCGAGTGCCGCCGCCACGCCGATCGCCTCCCTGGAGGGGTTCCTGCGCCAGGTGGTGGGCTGGCGTGAATTCGTGCGCGGCATCGACCTGGTCCATGGGGAGCACCAGGCCAGCGGTAACTTCTGGGGGCACCAGCGCGGGCTGGCCCCCTGCTGGAGTGAGGGGAACACGGGCCTGCCGCCGCTGGATCGGGCCCTCGAGCGGATGATCCGGCTCGCCTGGACCCATCACATCGAACGGCTGATGGTGATCAGCAACCTGATGCTGCTCTGCGAGATTCACCCCCGGGAGGTGTACCGCTGGTTCATGGACCACTCCATCGATTCCTAGACCTGGGTCATGGGCCCCAACGTGTTCGGGATGGGCCAGATGAGTGATGGGGGGATCTTCGCCACCAAGCCCTACATCTGCGGCTCCAACGACATCCTCAAGATGGGAGGCGGCCCGTGAGGCCCCTGGTGCGACACCTGGGATGGGCTCTACTGGCGCTTCATCGACCTGCACCGGGGGATGTCTGGACCGCTAACCCGCGCCTGTCGATGATGGTGGCGCTGCATGATCGGATCGAACCCACCAGACGGGCCCGGCAACGGCAGCTGGCGCAGGCGTTCATCGCCCGGGTCACCCTGCCGCCGCTGCCTCGGCCGGCGATCGGAGGCCGTGGTGGAGACGCTCCGGCCCGAGCCCAGACGACGGGCCGTTGCAGCAGGCGCCGCTGGCGTTGCCTTCGCTGCCTTCGCTGTGTTCCGCGGGACCGTGGGTGTGGATCAGCCACCGGGATCCCTGCCGCGGCGCAGGGCGTGGGAGGCGGGGGACGGAGCGGCAGAGAAT
>CAYGQY010000433.1:0-2192 GCA_964352195.1 uncultured bacterium | reverse complement strand
AGCCAGCGCTCCGCCGCCAGGGCCGCCGGCAGCGGCTGCCAGGCGGCCCTGGCGGCGGCCGTCACCCCCTGGCGCCACTGGGCGTCGGCCACGTCGCCGGCGGCGAACACCCCCTCCAGGCTGGTGTCGGGCTGGCCGGGCCGGGTGACCAGGTAGCCCTTCGGATCCACCTCCAGCTGGTGGCGCACCAGGCGGGTGTTGGGGGTGTGGCCGATCGCGTAGAAGAGGCCCCGCACCGGCAGGTCCTCCGTCTCGCCGCTGCGCACATCGCGCAGGGTGATGGCGCTCAGCCAGGCGTCGCCGGAGGCGTCGGCCACTTCCTGGAACCAGTGGACGGTGATGGATGGGTTGGCCAGCACCCGGTCGGCCATGGCGGCGCTGGCCCGGAGGCTGTCGCGGCGCACGATCAGATGGACCTGGCTGCCGTATTTGGTGAGGTACACGGCTTCCTCACAGGCGGAATCGCCGCCACCCACCACCGCCAGCTGCTCATTGCGGAACTGGGGGGTGGCCCCGTCGCAGATGGCGCAGGCGCTGATGCCCTGGCTCCAGAACCGTTCCTCCTGGGGCAGGCCGAGCCGGTTGGCGCTGGCGCCGGTGGCCAGGATCAGCGCCTGCGTCTCGACGGTGCGGCCCTCGGCGCTCACCCGGTAGGGGCGGCGGGAGAGATCGATCGCCTCGGCGTCGGCCTCCACCAGGCGGGTGCCCCAGCGGACGGCCTGGGCCTTCATCCGATCCATCAGGTCGGGGCCGAGAATGCCGTCGGGGAAGCCGGGGTAGTTCTCCACGTGGGTCGTGGTCATCAGCTGGCCGCCGGGGATGCCGCCGTCCTGGAAGCCGGTGATCAGCAGGGGACTGAGGTTGGCCCGCGCCGCGTAGATCGCCGCCGTGTAACCCGCCGGGCCGGAGCCGACGATCACCAGGTTCTCGACCGGAGTGCCGGAGCTGTCCGGGTCGACACCGCCGGCGCGGGGGGCGGAATCCGTCATGGAGCTAAAGCGGACTGACTATGAGTTGAGTTTACGGGACGGCGCGCCGGTCCGTGGACGCGGCCCGGGCGATCCGCCCCAGCGAGGACCGGCGCCCTGTCATGACGGGATGTGAACGGGAGGGGGCCGAGGACCCGGCCCGTAAGGATTGCTTTAGATTTCCAGCAGGCCGTCGCGCTGGCGGCCTGTCTCGGGTTCCCCCAGCGGACGATCGATGGCTCGAAAAGGGTTTCGGATGACGGTGGCCGGCACGATCAGGGGGTCCACCAGTTCGGGGTGATCCTCCAGACAGAGCATCCACTCGCGGAACTCTTCGGTGAGCGCATAGCTTTCCTCGAAGCGCTCCTGGCGGTCGAGTTCAGCGATGCGGGCGGTCGCCCAGGTCGCCAACCCAGAGAGTTGGCGATGGAGAGGGGCATTCGACATGTTCCTGCTCCCGATGGTCACCAAGCTGGCTGGGCCTGACCCGGCCTGAGGTGTGGATTCGCAGAAGTTCGCACTGTTTGCCGCTTTGGTGTGTAGTGACCGCTGCAGCCCGATCCGGCCCGTCCGCTCAGCGGTGCCCCATCAGGAAGTCCGGCAGCTGGGGCCCGCTCAGGCGAATCACCGCTCCGGCGGTGTCCCGCAGTGCCTCCAGCGGCCGGGCCGCCGCCGCGCTCCCGCCGCCCGCCGCCTCCGCTGCCGGGGGGCTGGCGGGCCGGATGCTGTAGGGCTCCGCCACCGACCAGGTGCGGGCGAAGCCCATCAGCAGGGGGTCGGCGGGGGCGTACACGTAGGAGGGCCGCCGCGGAATCCTCTCCAGGGCGGAGCGCTCGGCGTCGATGCGCACGGCCCGGGTGATTCCCTGGATGAAGCGGCTGCGGGTCACCACGGTGGTCAGATAGGCCACCACCCGCAGCCGCGGCGCGTCAAAACCCTCGGCGCACATGTCGATGCTCACCAGCCAGTCGGCCTCCCCCCGCCGGAAGGCCGCCAGATGGGCGGCGGCGTCGGGGTCCTGGGAATGGACCAGCAGAACCCGGTCCCCGTCCTCCTGCAACAGGGTGGCGATGCCGCGGGCATGGGCGATGTCCCGGGCGATCACCAGGCCCCCCGCCTGGCGATGCTCGCCGGCGCGCAGGCCGGCCAGGCGCCGGCGGGCCCCGAGCAGCACCCGCAACCTGCGCCGGGCCATCCGGCTGGGGGACCCGGGCAGCATCGCGC
>CAYGQY010000432.1:0-2203 GCA_964352195.1 uncultured bacterium | reverse complement strand
GAGCACGGCCACCCCACCCGCCCCCGGCGTGTCGGCCCGGCTGGCCTTTCCATGGCTGCGGCTGTCACGGGGGGGGAGCCGCTCCCATCCTTCGCTGCGCCGCCGCCTGCAGGCGGGCGGGTTGCTGGCGGTGCTGGCGGGCTATGGGGTGCTGATCTTCGCCCAGCAGGATCTCTCCCACCGGGCCCGCCTGCTGCGCCATCTGGCGGCGACGGAGTTCCTGCGCGATGAGTTGCAGAGCCGGTCGCTGAACGCGACCAGCCCGGCCAGCTTCCAGGCCATACTCGAGACGACCCTCGTTCCCGGCAAGCTGATCTGGCTGGAGCTGCAGCCGGGCCGTCCCTATCGCCTGCCGAAGGCCGCCGCATCCCTGCCGCCCCTCCCGGTGCCGTTCGGCCAGCTGATGCAGAGCGCCCTGATGAACCATCCCGACGGGGACCAGCTGCGCTACTTCTCGCTGGGCGGCCGCTCCTATCTCTCCAGCAACCAGCCCCTGGAGCTGGGGAGCCGCAGCCTGCACCTGCGGGTGCTGGAGGACGTGACCGACGACATGGCCATCCGCCGCACCACCCAGCTGCTGCTGCTGGTGATGGCGGGCCTGGCCTGTCTGGTCACGGCCCTGCTGCTGCGGCTGGTGCTGCGCGAGGGGCTCCAGCCCCTCGACCGGCTCGACGACCAGCTGGCGGCGATCGATGGGGAGCGGCTGACGGAGGGGCGGCTGTCGGCCCTGGATCAGCCCGAGGAACTGCTGCCGATCGTGCGGGCCTTCAACGACCTGCTGCAGCGGCTGGCGGTGGAGCGGAACCGCCAGCAGGCCTTCGTCGACGGGGTGGCCCATGAACTGCGCACGCCGCTGACGCTGATCAGCGGCTATGCCCAGGGCCTGTTGCGCCGGGGCTCCGCCACCAGCTGGGCTCAGCCCGAGGATCCGGCGACCCGGCAGAGGATGGTGGGGCGGATCGTGGAGGAGGCCGGCCGGATGGGCCGCCTGGTGGGCGATCTGCTGATGATCGCCCGCGACGACGCCGGACGGCTGGAGCTCACCTCCTCCAGCCTCGACCTCGAGGAGTGTCTGCTGGAGGCCTTCGAACGGCTGGATCCGCTGGCCCCCGGCCGCCTCGTGCTCGCCGCCCCGGGGGAGGAGGGTCCCTTGCCCCTGGCCTGCGGCGATGCTGAGCGCCTGCAGCAGTGCCTCACCAACCTGGTGGAGAACGCCTTGAAGTACACCCCTGCCGGCAGCCGGATCGAGCTGTGCAGCTCGTCCAGCGGCCCGTGGGTGGTGGCCCATGTGCGTGATCAGGGCCGGGGGGTGCCCGGCCCGGCAAGGCAGCGGATCTTCGAGCGCTTCGAGCGGGCCTCCACCGAGGCCAGCGGCAGCGGCATCGGCCTGTCGGTGGTGCAGCTGCTGATGCGGCGCATGGGCGGAGAGGCCCGGGTGCGGGATGCTCCGGGCGGTGGTGCCGATTTCCAGCTGCTGCTGCCGCGGTTGGTCAACGAGGCCGTAGGGATGCCCCCTCAGGGGGCCGGAGGACCTTCCTTGAGCATGAAGCCCACGCCCCGCACGGTCTGAATCAGGGTGGGCTGGCCCGGCCGCTCGATCTTCTTGCGCAGATAGCGGATGTAGACGTCGAGCAGGTTGGCGTCGCCCACGAAGTGCTCCCCCCACACGGTGTTGAGGAGGTCCTGACGTTCGTGCACCCGGTTGGGTTCCCGCAGCAGGGCCAGCAGCAGGTCGTACTCGCGCACGGTGAGGTGAATGGGCTCCCCCCTTCGGGTCACCTCCCGGCTGGCGATGTTCACCTCCAGGCTCTCCAGGGCCAGCACCTCCGCGCCGACCAGGCTGGTGCCGTTGTCCCGCCGCAGCCGGGCGCGGATGCGCGCCAGCAGCTCCTCGATTGAGAAGGGTTTGGTGAGGTAGTCGTCGGCGCCGGCATCGAGGGCACTCACCCGCTCGGATACCGCGTCGCGGGCGGTGAGCATCAGCACGGGGATGGTGATGCCGCTGCCGCGCAGCCGGCGGCAGACCTCCACCCCGCTGAAATCGGGCAGGGTCCAATCCAGCAACACCAGATCCCAGCTGGTTTCCCGCAGGCTGCAGAGGGCATCCTGACCCGAGCCCACCGATTCCACGGCATAGCCCTCCACGGTGAGTTCCTCGGCGAGGAAACGGCGCAGCTCGGGGTCGTCATCGACGATCAGAACG
>CAYGQY010000431.1:0-2210 GCA_964352195.1 uncultured bacterium | reverse complement strand
TCAGCCCCCTGCGGGCCCTGGCCCTGGGGGAATGGGTGGAGCGGGGCCAGAACCTGCGCGGCGCCATGGTCTATGCCTGGGGGGGTGCCCTGGTCTTCTATCTGAGCGTGCTGGTGGGCTTCCACGAATGTCCCACCCCCCGCTTCGATCGCCGCTTCATTCTTCAGCCGGAACCCGAACGGCTGCATCGCCTCGGCCGCAGCTTCTGCCTGCTGGCGATGGGGCTCTACGCCCTGAGCGCCGGCACCGCGCTGCTTGCCCAGCTCAACCCGCTCACGGTGCGCGATGCGGTGGTGGAGGGCGGCACCGGCCTCGAACTGGGCGCCTTCGCCAGCTACATCGCCTACGGGGTGAATCTGCTGATCCCGGGGGTGCTGCTGCTGTTCACCAGCTGGGTGATCAGCCGCCGCCACGGCCTCCAGGTGCTGGGCTGGGTGCTGGCCACCGCCGGCCTGTTCACCACCCTGGGCTTTCGCTGGCGCCTGGTGGTGCTGGTGCTCCCGATGGTGCTGCTCTGGTACCTGGTGCGGGGCCGGCGGCCGCGGATCCGGGTGCTGGTGGCCTTCGGCACCGCCGGCATCCTGCTGGTGGCCGGGGCCCTCGGCATCGGGCGGGATTACGGCCGTGGCATCGACGTGGAAGCGGTGCGCGGCAGCAGCCTGGAGGAACTGATCGAATCGGGCCTGGTGGAAGGCCGAACGGTGTTCTTCACCACGGGGGGCGTGATCATGCGGGTGCCGGAGCGGGCTCCCTTCGTGGGGCCGGCCCCGTTCCTCTCGGTGCTGCAGATCCCGATCCCCCGGGCCTTCCTGCCCGAGAAGGACACGATCGCCTATCTGCGCAACTCGATCCAGCCGGTGTTCGGCGACCCCGTCTTCTCGGTGGGGGCGGCCGTGATGAACTACGGCGAGTACTACCTGGTGGCAGGCTGGCCCTCGCTGGTGGCGATCAGCCTTGTGTTCGGCTGGCTGCTCCGCTGCCTCTGGAACTGGTTCCTGCTGCGCTGCCGCGAACCCCTCGCCCAGGTGATCTACCTGCTCTGCGCCTGTTTCCTGTATGTGGTGGTGAGCCGGGGCTATCTGGCCCAGATCGCCTACCTCAGTGCCTTCACCCTGCTGCCCCTGTTCCTGGTCTACGGCCGCTGGGCCCGGCCCCTGCCCACGCCGACCCAGACGCCGACCCCGCGATGAGGCCGGCCCTCCCCGGCCAGGGGCCCGGCGAGGGCCGGCTCCGGTCGCTCGACTGGATCCGGGGCCTGGCCGCCGTGGCGGTGGTGCTCTATCACGCCGAGATCGGCTCCCACGCCCATCTGCGGGCCCTGGCCGCTCCGGCGGTGGCCCCCGCGATCTGGTTCGGGGCCGGCTGGATGGGGGTGCCGGTGTTCTTCGCCCTCAGCGGCGAGGTGATCGCCCGCACCCTGCGGGCCCGGCCCCAACCGGTGGGGCGCTTCCTGGCCCGCCGCTTCTGGCGGATCTACCCCACCTATCTGGCCCTCACCCTGCTGTTCATCGCCCTGCTCTGGATCCTGCCGGCGGGGATGGCCCAGACCGCCACGCTGTCGCCGGCGAAGACGGTCGACTCCCTGCTGTTCGGCTGGGGCCGCATCGACGGGTCCTATCTCTACGTGGCCTGGACCCTGTTCTGGGAGGTGAGCTTCTACCTGCTGGCCGCGCCCTTCGCCCCGGGGCTGGGCCGGCTGCCGCTCGCCCTCTCCCTGCTGGCCTTCCCCCTGCTCTCTCTGTTGCCCCTGGTGCTGCCGCTGACCGCCGCCCGCCAGCCCCTCACCTATCTGGCCTGCTTTCTGGCGGGCGTCACCGCCTTCGCCCTGCCGGCGATCCTTCGGGGCAGCCCGCGCCGCCCGCTGCTCTGGGCGATCGGACTGGGGGGCTACGGCCTGGGCCTGGCGCTGCTGGCCGTCAACCCCCATGGCTATGCCCGGGGGTTCGGCCCCGCCGCCGCCGCTGCCTCGCTGCTGCTGCTGGGCGGGGTGGCGCTCGAACGGCGGCGGCCCGGCCTGTTCGGCCATCCGTTTCCCCTCTGGCTCGGCAAGATCTCCTATTCCCTCTACCTGGTGCAGGTGCTGACGGTACCGGCGGTGATGAAGGGACTGGGGGCTCTGCTGGGCGCCACCCCCGCGGCCGATCAGCTTCCCTTCGCCCTGCTGAACGGCCTGGCGATCGCCCTCACCGTGGCCGTCAGCCTCGGGGCCG
>CAYGQY010000430.1:0-2210 GCA_964352195.1 uncultured bacterium | reverse complement strand
CCCCCTCCCCCGGCTTGGCCCCCTGGGCCACCTTGATCTCAAGCTGGCGGCCACTGCGCAGATATTCGGGAGTGACCCCGAAGCGACCTGAGGCCACCTGCTTGATGGCGGAGCAGGCGCTATCGCCGCGGCGCAGGCCGCCGATGGTGGGGAGCGTGGCGGACCGGCCCGCGTCGTCCACGTCGGTGAGGGGGTGGTAGCGGGCCGGATCCTCCCCCCCCTCCCCGCTGTTGCTCTTGCCGCCGATCCGGTTCATCGCGACGGCCAGCACCTCATGGGCCTCCCTGGAGAGGGCCCCCAGGCTCATGCCGCCGGTGCAGAACCGGCTGCAGATGCTCTCCACGCTCTCCACCTGGTCGATCGGCAGGGGCGTGGGGGCCGCCCGGAGATCGAGCAAATCCCGCAGGGAGGTGACGGGACGGTGCTCCAGCAGGGTGCGGTAAGTGGCGAAGTGGTCGTAGCCGGGGCCGGCGGCCACGGCGGCATGGAGGGCCTTGGCCATCTCGGGGCTGTTGAGATGGAACTCACCGCCGGTGCGGTACTGCACGAAGCCCATGAATTCGAGCCGGTTGCGATTCAGCTCGGGGAACGCCTTGCTGTGGAAGGCCAGGGTCTCGCTGGCCAGGTCATCGAGGCTGAGACCCGCCACCCGGCTGGTGGTGCCCCGGAAGGCCAGCTCGATCAGATCGGCGCCGATGCCGATCGCCTCGAAGATCTGGGCGCCGTGATAGCTGGCCAGCAGGGAGATGCCGATCTTGGAGAGGATCTTGCGCAGACCCGCTTCGAGGGCCTTGCGCACGTTGGCCTGGGCCGTGGCGGCATCGATCGCCGGCAGTTTGCCCCGCTCCATCAGGGTGCGGGTGCGGGGGTGGGCCTGCCAATGGCGGGTGGTTTCCCAGCTGAGCCAGGGGCAGACGGCACTCGCCCCGAAGCCGATCAGGCAGGCCAGATGGTGGGTGCTCCAGCACTGGGCGGTGTCGACGACCAGGGAGCAGTGGAGCCGCAGACCCAGGGAGAGCAGGTGCTGGTGCACCGCCCCCACCGCGAGCAGGGGCGGAATGTAGGTGGTGCCGGCACTGAGGCCGGAGGCGGCGCGATCGGAGAGCACCAGGATTTGCAGTCCATCCCGCACGGCGTCCTCGGCCGTGCGACAGAGCCGCTCCAGGGCCTGGCGGAGCCCGTCGGGGCCCTGCTCCATGGCGTAGAGGGTGGAGAGGGTGGTGGTGGGCAGGCCCTGCAGGGGCAGGGCCGCCAGGTCCAGCTCATTGAGAACGGGGGTGTCGAGGTGCAGAACCGAGGCCGCCGAGGGCTCCGGTCGCAGGGCGGAGCCCCGCCGGCCCAGATGCATCTCCAGGCTCATCACCAGTTCCTCGCGCAGGGGGTCGATCGGCGGGTTGGTGACCTGGGCGAATCGCTGCTTGAAGTAGTCGTAGAGGAGGTGGGGCTTGCCGGAGAGCACCGCCAGGGGAATGTCGTCGCCCATGCAGTAGGTGGGCTCCTTGCCCTGGCCGGCCATCTCCTCGATCACCAGATCAAGATCCTCGGAGGTGAGGCCGAAGGCGATCTGGTGACGCAGCAGGTCCCGCTCATCCATGCAGCGCTCCCCCTGCCAGGGCTGGCCGGGCAGGCTGCGGCGATGCTCCTGGAGCCAGGCGCCGTAGGGATGGCGGGCGGCCACCTCCTCCTTGACCTGCCAGTTCTGCAGCAGCCTGCCGTTCTCCAGATCAACGGCGAGCATCTGGCCAGGGCCGAGGCGACCTTTCTCCACGATGCGGCTCTCCTCGATCTCCATCACGCCCGTTTCCGAACCCATCACCACGAGTCCGTCACTGGTGATGCAGTAACGGGCGGGGCGGAGGCCGTTGCGGTCGAGGGTGGCCCCGACGCTGCGACCATCGCTGAACACCAGCAGGGCCGGGCCATCCCAGGGTTCCTGCAGGCAGGCGGAGTACTCATAGAAGGCCTGCACCTCCGGCCGGGATTCGAGCTCCGGCTGATTCCGGAAGGCCTCCGGCACCAGGGTCAGCAGGCTGTCGGTGATCGGCCGGCCGCTGCGCACCATCAGCTCGAGCATGGCGTCGAGGTTGGCGGAATCGCTGAAGGCTGCATTCACCACCGGCTTGAGATCATCGGCGGCTGGCCCCCAGACCGCATCCAGATGGGACTCCGCCGCATGGGCCCAGTTCAGGTTCCCCAGCAGGGTGTTGATC
>CAYGQY010000429.1:0-2217 GCA_964352195.1 uncultured bacterium | reverse complement strand
CCCCAGTTGCTGCTGTTCGCCGCACCCCTGCTGCGGGATGGCCGCGCCCGGCTGCTGAGCGCCGATCCCCCCGGCTACCACGTCGTCACCGAACCCCCGCGCCTGGAGGGGGCTCCCCAGCTGCTGATCTGGAGCCTGGAGGCCCCTATCCAGCCCACCATGCTGCTCGGCGAGCTGGAGCGGCTGGAGCGGCGCTGGCTGCCGGCTCCGCTGCTGCTCCTGCTGCCGGCCGTACCCGGCTGCCCGGAGGACTGGCTGCTGCGGCTGCCGGTGGCCGGGCTGCTGCAGGACCCCGATCCCGACCAGCTGCTCGGCGCTGTGGCCACCCTGCTCACCGGTGGGCGGGTGGTCGACCTGCGCGGGGCGGAGCGCGCCTCGGCGGCGGCAGGGGCCAGCCCGATGGGCCTGGGTGACTGGTTGCTGCTGAGTGGACTGCAGCAGATCGATGCCGAACTGCTGGTCTGCGCCGGCCTGCTGGACCCGCCGCCCCAGAACCTGCTGCTGCAGCTGATTGTGGAGGGCCGGCAACGGGAACTGCGGGCAGCCAGGGGATTCCTGATGCTGATCTGGGGACCCGCCAGCCTGGCCTGGAGTGCCCGCGTGGCGCCGCTGCCCGCTGCCTCCGGCCAGCCTCTTCCCAGCCCCCCGGCCGGAGGGAGCACAGCGATCACGCTCCGGCAACGCACGGCCGAAGGGGTCTGGGAGGCCATCCGGGACCGGCTCAGTGGCGCCAGCAGCGCACCCCTGGCCCAGCGGAACGACGGTGAACTGTTCGCCCTCGAGGGTCTCAGCGCCGAGCGCCGCCGGGATCTGCTGCTGGCGTTGCTGAGGGAGCTGGACCAGTTGCTGGGTCTGCTGCGCCATGACCATCCCCAGGGGGAAGCCCTCCAGACCCGCTGGCTGGAGGTCCAGCCCGCCATCCGCCGGCAGGCCCTGCGCCGGATGGCGGGCCCTTACGTGCAGCTCCCCCGTCAGGGCAGCCTCAGGCCGGTGGCCGACACCCTCAGCGATGCCAGCGCCTTCGAGGACGAGGATCCCGATCTGCCCCCCTGCCAGCCCATGCTGGCCGCCCTGCTGAGCGCCCAGCCCCTGCTGATCGATGGACGTCTGCTGGCCCCCGATGAACCCCGGGCCCTCCTCCACCTGGAGACCCTGGTGAGCAACTGGATGATCCGCACGGCCGAGCGCATCAGCGCCGATGTGCTGGCCTGCTGCGGCGACTGGCCGGAGCTGCGCCGCTATCTGCTGGTGCAGGACCTGATCGCCACCCGCAGCCTGGAGCGGCTGCGCAACCAGCTCAACGCCCAGCAGCGCTGGAGCGAGTGGTTCGAGCGGCCGATCCAGCTCTACGAAAGCCAGCGCCTGCTCTATCGCCTGCAGGATGGAGCGATTCAACCGCTGCTCCTCACCGAACCGCGGGATGAGGAGTTGCGGCGGCTCGGCTGGCTCCAGCAGGCCGTCACCCTGGCCCTGGAGGCCCGGGACGCCGTGGCTCCTCAGCTGCGCGCCCTGCTGCAGCGACTCGGCGATCTCCTCGTGGTGGTGCTCACCCAGGTGATCGGCCGTGCCATCGGGCTGGTGGGCCGGGGCATCCTGCAGGGCATGGGGCGCGGCCTCAGCCGCCCCTAGGGCCACAATGGCGAGAGTCCTGCTCCGATCGGTTGCCCGTTCTTCATTCCCCCGCTCAGGGTCTGACCTCCTGCAGCGACCGGCTCCGGCAAGGGGCCCGAGCCCTGGTCAGCCTTGCTCTGCTGGCGCTGCTGACCCTGGGCACGGCGGCGGCTCCGGTGGACGCGGCCCTCACCACCAACAGCTACGACGGGAACATCTTTGCCCTCTATGCCGGCAACGGCTCCCTGGTGCCACCGCGCAGCACCCTGGCCCAGGCCATGGCCGACCATCGCCCCGTGGTGCTGGTGTTCTACCTCGATGACAGTGCCGACAGCAAGCAGTTCGCGCCGGTGATCTCGGAGCTGCAGCGGCTCTGGGGTCGGACAGCCGAACTGATCCCCCTCACCACCGATCTGATCCAGAACCGCCCCGACAAAGGCCCGAGCGATCCGGCCCACTACTGGAAAGGGGTGATCCCCCAGGTGGTGGTCTTCGATGGCGACGGCAGCGTGGTCTTCAATGACCAGGGCCAGGTCAGCCCCGACGCGATCAGCGACGCCCTGGCCAGAGCCACCGGCCTGACGCCGGCTGGCGCCGGGGCCGGTG
>CAYGQY010000428.1:0-2219 GCA_964352195.1 uncultured bacterium | reverse complement strand
GTTCTCGGCCGGTCCGATGTATTCCTTCGGAACGATGCCGCCAACGATCTTGTTGACGAACTCAAAGCCCGAGCCTGGCTCGCCGGGCTCCATCTCGATCACGACATGGCCGTACTGGCCTTTGCCGCCGGTCTGGCGAGCGAACTTGCCTTCCCCCTTGGCGCGGCTGCGGATGGTTTCGCGATAGGAAACCTGTGGAGCACCGATGTTGGCTTCCACCTTGAACTCGCGAAGCATCCGGTCCACCAGGATCTCGAGGTGGAGTTCCCCCATGCCGGCGATCACCGTCTGGCTGGTTTCTGGATCGGTGGAGACCCGGAAGGTGGGATCTTCTTCGGAGAGGGATTGCAGGGCCTTGGAGAGTTTCTCCATGTCGCCCTTGGTCTTGGGTTCCACGGCCACGGAGATCACCGGTTCCGGGATGAAGAGCGACTCCAGGATGATCGGATCGCTCTCAACACAAAGGGTGTCGCCGGTGGTGGTGTCTTTGAGGCCCAGCACCGCGCCCAGATCGCCGGAACGGAGTTCATCCACTTCCTCCCGGTCGTCAGCCTTGAGCAGGATCAGGCGTGAAATCCGCTCTTTCTTGTCCTTGGTGCTGTTGAGCACGTAGCTTCCCTTCTTGAGCACACCCGAATACATGCGCACGAAGGTGAGCTTGCCGTAGGGATCGGCCATCACCTTGAAGGCCAGTGCGCTGAAGGGAGCACCATCGTCGCAGGGGCGATTGGACTCGGTGCCGTCGGGCAGCAGACCGGTGATCGGGGGGACATCCACCGGGGCCGGGAGGTAGTCGACCACGGCGTCGAGCACCAGCTGCACCCCTTTGTTCTTGAAGGCGGAGCCGCAGAGGATCGGCACCAGGCCGTGCTTGACGACCCCAATGCGGATGCCGCGGATCAGCTGCTCCTCGCTCAGCTCACCGTTCTCCAGGTAGGTTTCCAGCAGTTCTTCATCGGTTTCGGCCACCGATTCCATCAGCTTGCCGCGCCACTCGGCCGCTTCCTGCTTCATCTCGTCGGGAATCTCCCCTTCGAGAATGTCCGTGCCGAGATCATTGGTGTAAAGAATCGCCTTCTGACGAACCAGATCGATGATGCCCTTGAGGTCGCCTTCGGCGCCGATCGGCAATTGAATCGGGGCGGCGTTGGCCTTGAGGCGGTCCTTGATCTGCTCGTAGACCTTCAGGAAGTTGGCCCCGGTGCGATCCATCTTGTTGACGAATACAATCCGGGGCACGTTGTAGCGATCCGCTTGCCTCCAGACCGTTTCCGACTGGGGCTGGACACCACCGACGGCGCAGAACACGGCCACCACGCCATCGAGCACGCGCATGGAGCGCTCCACTTCGATCGTGAAATCGACGTGGCCGGGGGTGTCGATGATGTTGATCCGATGATCCTTCCAGCTGGTGGAGATCGCCGCGGCGGTGATGGTGATGCCGCGCTCCCGTTCCTGGGCCATCCAGTCGGTGACGGCGGCGCCGTCGTGGACCTCGCCCATCTTGTGGACCACCCCGGAATAGAAGAGGATCCGCTCGGTTGTGGTGGTCTTTCCCGCGTCAATGTGGGCGGCGATGCCGATGTTTCTGACGCGGTCCAGGGGGTAGGCGCGGGCCACGGGGTGGGTCTCCGGAGGTTGATCGACGAAAAGGCGGGCGTCAGCTTAGGCGCTGGCTCGGTGACGGCTGGCAGCGCCCGCGCTCCAGCGTGCTGGTCCGCTCAGTAGCGGTAGTGGGCGAAGGCCTTGTTGGCTTCGGCCATCTTGTGGGTTTCCTCCCGTTTGCGAACCGCGCTGCCCGCTTCGTTGGCGGCATCCATCAGTTCACCGGCCAGTTTCTGGGCCATGCTGCGGCCGTTGCGGACCCGAGAGAAATTCACGAGCCAGCGCAGGGCCATCGCCGTGCCGCGTTCCTGGCGCACTTCCATGGGCACCTGGTAGGTGGCGCCACCCACCCGCCTTGCCCGGACCTCCACCAGGGGGGTGGCGTTGCGAACGGCGGTCTCGAACACCTCGAGGGGATCGGTACCGGTGCGGTCGTTGATCAGGCCGAAGGCGTCGGAGAGGATCCGCTGGGCGGTGGACTTCTTGCCGTGCTTCATCAGTCTCGCCACGATCATCGAGGCGAGGCGGCTGTTGAACTGAGGATCGGGAAGGATCGGGCGCTTCTCAGCAGCGTTGCGGCGGGACATAAACCTGAGGGGATCGGAGCGGGGAGG
>CAYGQY010000427.1:0-2226 GCA_964352195.1 uncultured bacterium | reverse complement strand
CCGCACGCCGCTCCGGAAGATCGCGCCCCGTTCGGCCAGTGCGATCGGGGCCCCCCCATCCCAGACCGTCAGGCTGGGACCGCGGGGCGCCTCCTGGCAGTGGAGCCCCACCGGGGCTCCTTCCGGGCTGTAACGAAAAGCATTCTCCAGCAGGTTGGCCAGGATTTCAGCCACGGCCGCACTGTCGCCGCGCCAGTCGGGCGGTGCGGCGGGCCCCTGCCAGGGGCGTCCCTGCAGGGCGGCGGTGGCCGCCGCCCGCTGCAGAAGGGGCTGGAGCCGCTCGGCCAGGGGCTGACCCTGACCCTGATCCAGCGACGGGGGCAACAGCAGCAGAGCGCCATCCGCCGGCCCCGGGCCGATCAGGGGGCGATCGCTGAGCCCGTCGATGGCCTCCACATAGCGGTTGAGCTGCCGTTCCTCCTCCAGCAGGCTCTCCACCAGGGCCTGGTTGGCGGGGTCGCTCTCCAGCCGCCGCCGCAGCAGCTGGCCGAAGGTTCTCAGGGCGGCGAGCGGGTTGCGAAGCTGATGCACCAGGATCCGCAGCTGCTGTTGCTGGCGCTCCAGACGTCGCTCCAACCGCTGCTGTTCCAGGTCCAGGCAGAGGGCCTCGGTGAGGCAGAGGGCCACCGCCTGCAGCCGTTGCCGCAGGGTCGGGGACCAGGGCTGCTCCCGCGTCTCCACCCGCAGAGCGCCGAGCAACAGGCGCTCGTGGCGCAGCGGCAGCCACCGCCGTTGCTCGCTCGGCAGCTGCAGGCTGCTGTCCTCGTCCACCGCCGGCAGGGAACGGCCCTGCTGGGGCCAGTGCCCCACCGGGATCAGCCCGGGCTTGCCGTCCGGGCGGGGCATGGCCAGGTAGACCACCAGGGAGCTGAGGTCGGGCCGGTCGGCAAACTGGTCGAGCTGGTGCCGCAGCAGGGCCTCGAAGCGGCGGGACACCTGCGTTGAGGGCTGGCCGGAGGGGCCGTCGAAAGGAATTCCGGAGGCCGTGTTCGAAATCTGGGAAAAAGCCTTAAAATTTACGTATCGACCAATACTCCGCAGTCCGGGTCCGGACGTCCATGCGGGTTGGTGGGTGCCTTGCCTGCACTTCCCTGCAGCTGAGGCTACAGCAGAGGCAGATGTGCCCCTCTTCTGTTCTGGGGCCCGTTCCGCGGGTCACGGACCCACTGGCTGCGTGGCTGTCGGAGGGCGCCTGGCACCAGGCTTCCTCCGCTGAACCGTCCTCCCCCGGTTGACCGACGTTTGGACGTGACCGGTGCTCCCCAACGAGTGCCGTGCCGGTCTGGCCTGCCCTGCGGGCCAGTTCATCCCAATTCCCCCATCCTCCTCAATCTCCCCCTCGGGAGTGGTTCCATGTCCAAGAAGCGCAAGCGGATCAGTCGCCGTCGTCTTTCCGGTCAGCGCGTGCTCGCCCACGTGCCCACCCACAACCTTGAAACCGGCCAGCACAAGCCGGTCACCGCCGCTCGCCGCTACATCGCGGAGACCGGCCTTGAGGCACCTGCCCTGCTGAACGTCCGCCGCAACGAGCACACCACCGACCGCTTCTTCTGGGGCGAGAAGGGCCTGTTCAGTGCCCAGTACGCTGAAGAGAATCATTTCCTCTTCCCCTCCCTGCGGTTGATCGTCGATTCCATCGGGGAAGACATTCTCTTCGCCGGGCTCGAATCCACCGGATCCGACGACTGGGAGGAAATGGAGGAATACGAGTACGCCTTCGTCTGAGTCGGCCTCCGGGCTCGGCTTCCTGGTTCGGGCTCGGGCCCGCCCATCACACCCCCTTCGGAGCCTCAGGGTCCGGAGGGGGTTGTCCATTGGCGCTGCAGAAACGCCCCCATCGCCGGGAAGAGGGCCGGATCGATCGCATGGCCGCCTGGGAAGGCCAGCAGTTCGGCGTCCCCTCCCGCTTCTCGCCAGCGCCGCTCCAGATCCTCACTGGCGGCGAAGCGGACGATCGGATCCTGGCGGCCGTGGGTGAGCAGCAGCGCCGGCAGGGGTGCCGTGGGCTCCCAGTCGGGATGGGGATAGCCGCTGCAGGAGATCAGTCCCGCCAGCGGCAGTCCCGCGGCCCCGTCGATGGCCATGGCCCCGCCCTGGGAGAAGCCCAGCAGCACGGTGCGCTCCAGCGGCAGGCTCCCGGCCAGGGCCTGGAGCCGCCGGCGCAGCTCGAGGCGCGCGTCCGGCAGCTCGCTGGACCAGTCCTGCCGCTGCAGGTCATACCACTGC
>CAYGQY010000426.1:0-2233 GCA_964352195.1 uncultured bacterium | reverse complement strand
GGCCAGGCCCGGAGCCGCCAGGCTGGGGATCAGCGCACTGACCATGGCTGCGGCTCGGCGCAGCAGCGCAGCGGACGAACAACTCGGCAACGACGGCTGCGCCTGGAATCTGGTCGCCAATCTAGGGAGATTGTCTCGGCCGGCATCGCCGAACCCTCGCAATGGCGAGCCCGGGTTGGCACAATGCCCTCGACACGCACCGTGTGGATCGCTTTGGCACGGCAGGAACGGGCGCACAGCTGGATCGGCGTGGTCGGCGGACTGGCTGTGATGGGGGCGGCGTTCGCCCCGGTGGCCTCGGCGGCGTCCGCTGAGCCCATCGCCCAGCAGACGCTCGATCCGGCCCCGGATGATCCGGCCCTGCTGCAGGAGGATGTCTACCTGCTGGGGCCCGGGGATGGCCTGCAGCTGCGCTTCCTGGCCGCCACCGAACTCACCGGATTCTCCGGCCCGGTGGAGATCCTGAACGACGGCACGGCCTCCCTGCCGCTGCTGGGCAGCGTGCGGCTCACCGGCCTGACCCTCTCCCAGGCCACCCAGTGGCTGGTGGCGCTCTACCGCAAGGAGCTGCTCCGGCCTGAACTGCAGCTCACCGTGATCCGTCCGCGGCCGCTGCGGGTGGCCCTGGTGGGGGAAGTGGAGCGTCCGGGGCTCTACACCCTCACCACCTCGGAAACCTCCGCCACCGAGGCGGGGGTCACGATCAGCGGCCTGCCCACCCTGGTGGACGGGATCCAGAAGGCCGGCGGCATCACCTTGAACGCCGACCTGCGCCGGGTGGTGCTGCAGCGGCGGCTGCCGGGGGACACGGCCAGCTTCAAGCGCACCCGCGTGAATCTGCTGGCCCTGCTGCGGGAGGGCGACCAGCTGCAGAACCCGCTTCTGTTCGATGGCGACACGATCCGGGTGGAGAAAGCCAGCGAAGAACCGGGGGAGGCGATCGAACTCTCCAGCACCACCCTGGCCCCCACCCAGATCAAGGTGAACGTGGTGGGCGAAGTGAAGGCGCCGGGGCGGATCGATCTGCCCGCCAACACCCCGCTGATGCAGGCGATCCAGGCGGCGGGGGGCACCTCCAGCTGGAGGGCCAACCGCTCGAACCTGGAACTGGTGCGGATCAACCGCAACGGCACCGCCACCCGCCGCACCTACCCGCTCGACCTCAGCCAGGGGGCCTCCTACAGCAAGAATCCCCCCCTGCGGGATGGCGACACGGTGATCGTGAACCGCAGCCGCTACGCGGTGACCTCCGATGCGATCGGCGCGGTGAGCCAGCCGATCACGGGGCTGGTGAACATCTTCACCCTGTTCCGGCTCCTGGACAACACCAGCAACTGATGGACCCCACGGCCCCACCAACCGAGTTCCCGATCGACTGGGTGCTCCAGGGGGAACTGGCCCTGGGCCCGGCACCGCAGGGCGAGGAACATCTGCGGCAGCTGGAGCGGGAAGGCGTCGGCGGTGTGCTGAGCCTGTGCGCGCCGGAGGAATGTCAGCTGCCAGCCGAGCTGGGGGAGCGCTTCTGCTGGAACCGGCTGGTGCTGCCGGATCACCGCAGCGGCCGGATCCCCACGCCGGAGGAACTGGCGATGGCCCTCGACGCCCTGGCCCGGTTGCAACGGCAGGCGGGCCCGGTGTTCGTGCATTGCGTGGCCTCGATGGAGCGATCGCCCCTGCTCTGCATGGCCTGGCTGGTGCGCCGGCGCGGGATGGCTCCGCTGCAGGCCCTCGACTATCTGATGCAGATCCATCCAGCCACCAATCCCCTCCCCCAGCAGCTGGCGCTGCTGGGGGAGGCTGGGGTGGAGCGGGCACCAGCCACGCCAACCGCAGCGCCCACGACAGACCCGATCACCGAGCTGACTACAGTCAGCACGGGTTGAGACGCTCGAGGTTGCCTCGCGTCCGCCCCACTGCCGTTGGCTTGGTGTGTCCACAGGTTTGGGTGAGCCGCCATCCTTAACCCACTCCCATTCCCCTCCATGGCGCGACGCACGCGATCCAAGCCGGCCGAGCGGCTGCTGGTGCTCGAGCCCAACCGGATCGAAAAGCAATATTGGAAGGATCTCTGGCGTTACCGGGAACTGTTCCTGATCCTGGCCTGGCGCGACATCGCCGTGCGCTACAAGCAGACCTTCATCGGCGTGGCCTGGGCCCTGATCCGCCCCTTCCTCACGATGGTGGTGTTCACGGTGATCTTCGGCAAGCTGGCCCAGCTGCCCAGCGAAGGCGA
>CAYGQY010000425.1:0-2235 GCA_964352195.1 uncultured bacterium | reverse complement strand
CCCTTCTTCCGGATGCTGATCTCCAAGGTGGAGATGACCCTCTCGAAGGTGGATCTGGATCTGGCCCACCACTACGTGCAGGCCCTGGGACGGCCATCCCACCGCGAGGCCTTCGAGCGCATCTTCGCGGTGATCGCCGCCGAGTTCGTGCTCACCCGTGACCTGGTGCTGACGATCTCGGGCCATACCCGGCTGCTGGACGGCGATCCGGCCCTGCAACTCTCGGTGGACCTGCGCAACCGCACCATCGTGCCGCTGGGCTTCCTGCAGGTGGCGCTGCTGCGCCGGCTCCGGGACCAGAACCGCCAGCCGCCGATGAGCGAGGCCATCGGCGACGGACACGATGGCCGCACCTACAGCCGCAGCGAACTGCTGCGCGGCGCCCTCCTCACCATCAACGGCATCGCTGCCGGGATGCGCAACACCGGCTGAGGAGCGCTTGATCCCCTTTCGCGTCCAACCTGCCGCTCCCCGCCTTCCGGAGGGCTACAGCCTGGAGAGCGCGCTGGCGCCGGAGCCCGGCGAACTCAACCGCCTGCTGGTGGCCTGCGGGGACATCGCCCGGCCGGAGCAGCGGATCCGGCTGATGCTGGAACGCAGCGCCTGGCAGCTGTCCGTGCGGGATCCCAGCGGGACCCTGGTGGGATTCGTGCGGGCCACGAGCGACCAGGCACTCAACGCCAATCTCTGGGACCTGGCCGCGGCCCCCGAGGATCCCCAGCAGCAGGTGGTGCTGACGGTGCTGGTTCACGGAGCCCTGAGCCGGCTGCGCAAGGAACTCAGCGGCTGCAGCATTTCGGTGGCAGCACCCCCCGAAGCGGTGGCAGCCCTCCAGAAGCACGGGTTTCTGGTGGATCCGGGCGGGATCCGGGCGATGGGTCTGACCCTTGGGGCGCCCCTGGCACTGGTGGATGAAGCGAGCATGGAGGGACTCGAACCCCCGGCATTCAGAACCGGAATCTGACGCTCTATCCAACTGAGCTACATGCCCGTGAGGCGGGGGGAACCCCTGTCCCAGCTCGCTTAGCTTAGCCGCACGCCGCCCCGGACCCATTCGGCTTCATCGCCTGGAGCTGCTGGATTTCCGGAACTACGGCCAGCTCGTGCTCGAGCTGGAGGCGCCGAGGCTGCTGGTGATCGGCGCGAACGGCGAAGGGAAATCCAACCTGCTTGAGGCGGTGGAACTGCTTGGCAGTCTCCGTTCCCATCGCACCGGCAGCGATCGGGACCTGATCCGCCATGGGGCCGCCACGGCGACCGTCCGGGGCTGGTGCCGGCCGAACGACCCCGGGGATCGGCTGGACGGCAGCGACCGGCTGGAGCTGGAGCTGCGCCGCTCGGGCGGCCGGCAGGCCCGGCGGAACGGGAGGACCCTGGAGCGTCAGCATGATCTGATCGGTCCGCTGCGCTGCGTCGGCTTCAGCGCCCTCGATCTGGAGCTGGTCCGGGGCGAACCGGCCCTGCGGCGCCAGTGGCTGGACCGGGTCGTGCTGCAGCTCGAGCCGGTCTATGGCGAGCTGCTGGCCCGCTACGGCCGCCTGCTGCGGCAGCGGAGCCAGCTGCTGCGCCGGGGCCTGGCCCAGGGGCCTGGACAGCTCGACGCCCTTCAGGAGGCGTTCGACCAGCAGATGGCCCTGGTCGGCACGCGACTGCATCGCCGTCGCAGCCGAGCCCTGCGCCGCCTGGAGCCCCTGGCGGCGGCCTGGCAGGAGCGGCTCAGCGGTGGGCGGGAGCGGCTGGAGCTGCGCTATCGGGCCGGCACCCAGCTGGAGGGGGACGAGGAGGAAGGCCCCTGGAGGGAGGCCCTGGCCGAGCAGTTGCACCGGCAACGGGCCGAGGAACGGCGGCTGGGCCAGTGCCTGGTGGGCCCCCATCGGGATGAGGTGGCTCTGCTGCTGGGGGACCAGCCAGCCCGGCGCTATGGATCGGCCGGCCAGCAGCGGACGCTGGTGCTGGCCTTGAAACTGGCGGAACTCGAGCTGGTGCGGCAGCTCTGGGGCCAGCCGCCCCTGCTCCTTCTGGACGACGTGCTGGCGGAACTGGACCCGCAGCGCCAGGGCCTGCTGCTCGATGCGGTGGGGGAGGGATACCAGTGTCTCGTGAGCGCCACCCACGTGGAGACGTTCCGGGGAGGGTGGCGGGGAGACGCCTCCCAGCTGGTGCGGATCCGGCAGGGACAGATGGAACCGGAGCACATGGAGGCGGAGGGGGTAGGGCCGCCTTAGGATGAAAGGC
>CAYGQY010000424.1:0-2236 GCA_964352195.1 uncultured bacterium | reverse complement strand
GGGCCATGGAGGGGGGCGAGGAGGTCCCCAGTGTGGCCGCCGGCCGCCAACGGCGCGGTTCGCTCAGGGTCCCTCGGGCCAACCGGAGCGGGCGGGCAGGGGCACCGGTGGCGGCTCCCCCGCTGGGCGGGCCAGCAGCTGCTCCAGCAGGGCGGCGGCGCCGGCGCCCCCCCCGGGCGGCACGAGCCGCGGCTCGATCGCCGCCAGCGGCGCCAGCACGAAGGCGCGCTGGCGCAGGCGCGGATGGGGCAGCTCCAGCCGGGGTGTGGCCACGGTCGCAGCGCCGCACCAGAGCAGGTCAAGATCCAGGCTGCGGGGGCCCCAGGGCACCAGGCGCTGGCGGCCGAAGCGGGCCTCCAGGTTCTGAAGCCGCGCCAGCAGGGGCAGCGGATCGGGCCAGGCCGGGGGGTCCGGCCACCCGCCGCCGCCGGGGGCCCGCTCCACCAGCAGGGCCGCATTGACGAAGGACGGCTGATCGGGCGGACCGCCCACCGGTGCCGTGCGGAACAGGGGAGACCAGCGCAGCCGCAGGGAGGCAGGGGTCGTGGGCGCGGGGGAGCCGGCAGGGACGGCCGTCCAGAACTCCAGCTCCCGGCCCAGCAGGGGCCGGACGGCGGTGAGCGTGGCGGCGGGATCGCCGAGGTTGGCCCCGAGGGCGATGGCCAGGCCAGCGGGGGCGGCGGTCACCGCGGGGCGCTCACGGCTGGCCGATGAAATCACGTTTGCCGAGCACCACCCCGTTGTGGCGCAGGATCGCGTAGGCGGTGGTGGTGTGGAAATAGACGTTGGGCAGCACGAACACCGAGAGGAAGGGCCAGCCCTCCATGGTGAGGGTCTCCCCCTGGCCGATCGGCACGGTGATCGATCGCTCCTCGCTGCCGTTGATCTGCTCGGCACTGAAGCCGTCGAGGTAGGCGATCGAGTGCTGGAGGCGATCGATCAGCTCGGGCAGGCTGGTCTCGGTGTCCGCCAGCGGTGGCGCCTCCACCCCCGCCAGCCGGGCGACGCCGCGGCGGGCCAGGTCGGAGGCGATCTGCACCTGGCGGGCCAGGGGGAACATGTCGGGGTAGAGGCGGCTCGAGACGAGCACGGCGGGATCGAACCCCCGGGCCTCCGCGTGGGCCAGGCCCTTCCCCAGCACGGCGGTCAGGTTGGCGAGCGTCCGGCGCAGGGGCGGCACGGAGGCCTGATGCATGGTCAGATCCATGGGGCGACCTTGATCCCGGACGGAGCGTTCAGGCTAGGGGCCCTCGTGGAAGGGGATCCCCAGGCAGATCCGCCGGCCGGCGGTGATGGTGCTGACCCCATGCCTGATCGTGGCCCGGACCGTTCCCCGGGGGCCGGCCAGGGGGCGATCACCGGAGGCGAACAACAGGGTGTCGCCCCGGCGCAGAGGCACCACCCGGACCCGGGGCTGGGTGCGGGGCTGCTGCTCGAGCAGCACCACCTCACCGCCGCTGAACTCCCGCTCCGGTTCGCTCAGCAGGATCGCCGCCTGCAGCGGGAACAGGACAGGGCCGTAATGGTCCTGGTGGAGCCGGTTGAAGTCGCCCGACCCGTACTCCAGCAGAATCGGGGTGGGGTGGATCTGACCGGCCCCGCGGCAGAGCTCCCGACAGGCCTCCAGGGTGGCCGGCAGGGCGGGTTCGAGTCCAAGCAGGCGCCTCCAGCCGTTGGCGATCGGCACGAGCGGGCCATAGAGCGACTCGCGCAGCTCCTGGACCAGGGACGGCAGGGGATCGGCGAAATAGCCGTAGGTCCCCTGGCCATAGCGGTGCCGCTCCATCACCACCTGGCGGCGGAAGCGCTCCGGCTCCGCCGCCAGGGCACGGAGCCGCTCGCACTCGCTGGCGTTGAGCAGCCCCTCGAGCACCGCATAGCCCTGGTCCTGCAGCCGCTCGGCCAGGGCGGGCCAGTTGAGGGCCGCCACCCGGGCGGCCAGGGGGGTTCCGGCCCGCCGGGCTTCACGCTCCAGCAGCGCCCGTTTGCGCTCGATGCCCCAGCGATAGCCCCGCAGGGAGCCATCGCGACCGATGACACGGTGGCAGGGGATGGCCAGGGCGATCGGGTTGGCGGCGCAGGCCTGGGCCACGGCGCGCACCGCCCGGGGGTCGCCGAGCCGGCGGGCCAGCTCGGCGTAACTCACGGTGGCGCCGGCGGGGATCAGGCCCAGTTCCTGCCAGACGCGCCGGCGGAAAGGCGTGCCGCGCAGGTCCAGCGGCGGAGGGGGCAGGGG
>CAYGQY010000423.1:0-2242 GCA_964352195.1 uncultured bacterium | reverse complement strand
CTGGACTTCATCGCCTCGAACTTGATCAAACCAGCATCGTGATGATTAGATCTAGATCGTTGGAAAGCACGCCGCACTGTAGAGCCCGGGGAATAGCGTCCCATAAGTCCAAAGGTGCATTCAGATTAGATCATCCGGCATCATTCAACCCAGGGCAATATGCTGACATCCAGATGTGCTATCAGCTTTCTACTGCAAAATACATCAGGCTATTAGACTCTGTAATCAGTCGTAGCCGCAATGGGTGTGCTTGCTCGTGTATAGCTATAATGACAAGACTAGTTCATCATTCATGATCAGCTCCTATGAGAAAAACCGAACTCGCATCGATCAGATCACTGCAGGACACCCCGGCTGATCTTCACAGCCTATACATGCTGGCTAAATCGCCGTAAGAAAAACAGTCCTTCGTACTTGTCGCCTTGACCGCACTGCGTGCCATCAAAAGCACAAAGAACAGGCCAAATCGCCTTGAGTTTGCCTGCGCGATGATTGTAAGTGATGCTCTGATCACGCTCAAAGCTCTCCAAAGCAGTGATCAGAACCGAAGCTTTCTTGAAAAGCACAAGATCACGACAACCGATGCATCGAGATTCATACGCCTGGCTGAACATGCTGGAACGATCGAGAGCATAGATTTCAGCGAATGCAATCGTCCGGAAGTGATCAACAAGCTGGCCGAGCTTAAGCAAATGGAAGCAGAGGGTTCCTTGCCCTACGCCCCCAGAAGCTGATTGGCGATTCGACCACTTCTCCTCAACTACCCATGGCGCAGAGTCGTGAACGAGGCACTTGTGCACGCGATGATGATGATGAAGTCGTCGAAAGGCTGCGGGCAATGGCTAGGAACGGATATCTGCCTTAGCGCTCAGACGAGGACGCAGCTCATAGTCCCTCGAGGCTGTAGCGCGTCCTGAACATCCGAACTTACCGAGATTGGCGCTTGGGATCAGAATAATACAAGCTGCGCGGTAGTTGACGGCAACTGACCAGAGAAGGGAGGGCGCTGTCATTCTGTCTGCTCTAGCTTCACGGTAGGCGGCAGCTGTTTCTTCATGCAAGTTGCGGACTCAGGACAGACTTCAGAAAATTGAGCGGTCGCGCAGATTTCGTCTGGTACTTGGGATCGGGAAACAACTTCATAGTCTAGTTTCATGAAAAAGGCAGCAGCGGTTTCCGTCAACAAGAAAAGCGTGTGGATGCCAGAAGCAGCTACGCGTAGTTCAAGCTGGCTGACAATCTCCTTACCGAGTCCGCTTCCTCGCAGGGTGCGGGAAATTGCTATTGAACGCAACAGTCCATTTTGACCAAATGCCAGTGCTCCACCTACCGCAACAATGGATTTTGCCTGGCGGAGTCCCAAGAACTGCTTCAAGTCACCGGGCTGAAGATCAATTGTTACTAAGCCACTTTGCTCAAGCAAAGAAGAAACTTGGATGAAGTCTTCTGGTTGCAGTTGTTCCATAATGTCTAATACCTGAGTTCAGCGACGATTATGGCGACGCCTGTTTTTGCGCCAGTAAAATGGGTGGTAGTTCATACGTCTGCTACAAAGATTTGCTAAGCGCCCGTAGTATTAGGCATTAGGCCGGCTGACCATGGCGATTCGCTGGCACGGATCAGGAAGTGCTGCGCGCTGTTCTTGAAGGATCGTGCAACTTTCTGATCCGCAGAAGCTATCTTGGACTGTGACGAAACAATGCCGTTCATAATCCGGCCTGTTCCACCAGAGGTGCGAATAGGTCGTGAGCCAAAAGGACTGGCCACTACTCAACGAAATTGCGTGGCAGAGCAACATAGTGCCGACTCCTTGGCGCATGAAGGTTGGGCGCACCTCAACCTGATCGAGATACGGTTCAAAGTCAACGAAGCTAAGCGTGGCAAATCCAATTGGTTGCTCCTAGAGATCAACCGCGACGTGAGCTAGTCTTCGTTCAATCGCTACAGCCCAGCGGGAGGACTCAGTGGGATTCCCCCGATTTCGTGGACACCGATCAGGAGTTCACAGGAGTGAGTGTAGAGGTCGCGATGAACCTCTGCTCACAGTCGATCGGACTGATGTAACCGATCGTTGAATGGCGCCGTTCGCGGTTGTAGTAACCCTCGATCCAGAAGGCCAGATCACGCTGGAGTTGCTGGGGAGAGATCAGCTCCTCTCGATTGTCATCGAGGTCCAACTCCAGCTTGAGGGTGGAGAAGAAGCTCTCCACCACGGCGTTGTCCCAGCAGCAGCCCTTGGCGG
>CAYGQY010000422.1:0-2249 GCA_964352195.1 uncultured bacterium | reverse complement strand
GTTCTCCAAATCCAGGGGCATCAATGTGCTGTCGCTGGCCCGCTTCTTCCTGTTCGGAGCCCGGGATGTGTGGTTCGTGGTGGCGCTGCCGGTGTTTCTGCAGGCCGCCCTGGGGTGGCAGTACTGGGAGGTGGGGGGCTTCATGGGCCTCTGGGTGATCGGCTACGGGATCCTCCAGAGCCTGGTGCCGACCCTGCGGCGCAGCTGGGGCAAAAGCGCTCCTCCGGGGGTGTCCGCCGTGCAGTTCTGGAGCGCCGTGCTCACCGCCATCCCCGGCCTGATCGCCATCAGCCTCTGGCGCGAGGTGGGCAACCCCGGCCTCGCGGTGGTGGTGGGTCTGGCGGCGTTCGGGGTGGTGTTCGCCATGAATTCCTCGATTCACAGCTACATGGTGCTGGCCTACACCGATGCCGAATCGGTGAGCCTCAACGTGGGCTTCTATTACATGGCCAACGCGGCGGGACGGCTGGCTGGCACCCTGCTCTCCGGCGCTCTCTTCCTCGTGGGCGGGCTGCAGGCCTGTCTGTGGTGCTCGGCCCTGCTGGTGGCGCTGTCGTGGTTGAGCAGCCTGCGGTTACCCCCCATTCACGCCAGCCAGCTGCAGCCAGCACCGCTCTGAGAATCCCCGAAGGTTTCCCAGAGCGGCGCGTCGAGGATCCCTGCTCAGTCCTTGATCTTCGCCACTTCCGCCCGGGCCCGCTCCAGCACCTCTCCCTTGAGGGGCACATAGCCCAGTTCGGCCGCCATCGACTGGGGACCGTCCTGCAGGGACCAGTTCAGGAAACTGCGCACCGCTTCGGCCTTCGGTTCGCCCTGACCGTTCTGATAGGCGAGGATCCAGGTGAAGGCCACGATCGGGAAGCTCTCCGCGCCGGCCGGGTTGCAGTCTTCGCCGCCCAGCCGCTCATCGAGCTGCACCTGGTTGAGCGCCGCGGCTCCGCTCGCTTCGTCGGCCATCACGAACTGACCATCCTTGTTCTGGAGGGCCGCCGCCGTGATCGGTCCCCGCACGAAGGCCTGGTTGAGGTACCCGATCGAGCCGGGAGTGTTCTGGATCAGGCCCGCCACACCTTCATTCCCCTTGGCGCCCACGCCCACCGGCCAGCTCACCGCTTTGCCGCGGCCCACCTTCTCCTCCCATTCGGAGGAGAAGCAGCTCAGCGAATTGGTGAAGGCATAGGTGGTGCCGGAGCCATCGGAGCGGTGGGCCACGGTGATCGGCTGGCTGGGGCAGCCCAGCTCACTCCAGTTGGTGATCTTGCCCATGAAGATGTCGACCAGCTGGGCCTGGGTCAGCTTGACCGTGGGGCAATCGGGGTTGTTGAAGGCGGGGGTGACGGTGCCACCCAGCATCGGGATCTGCAGCGCGCCCCGCTCGCCGGCCGTGCCCGCCTTGAAATCCTCGTCCTTGAGCTGTTCGTCGGTGGCCCCGAAATCGACCGTTCCGGCGATGAACTGACGCACACCGGCGCCCGAGCCCACTGACTGATACGAGACCTGATGGCCCGTCTCCTTGGCGTAATCGGCAGCCCAACGCTGGTAGGCGGCACTGGGGAAACTGGCGCCCGCTCCGCTGATCGAGGGAAGATCGGCTCCTCCACCGGTGCCGCAGGCCACCGTGCCGAGGGTCAGGGCCAGTAGACCGCTGGGCAGCAGTGTTCGTTTGAGCAAACCGGAGCGGGAGGGCAGTCGCAACATCGCGGCCAGGTGGCAAGGTCCCACCACCACTAGCCGAGAGAAGGCCCGGATTGGTTATGGCTCCTTTAAGGCGCTATCTGCATCACCTGCGGCGGTGTCCCCGGCCGCACCGTCCCATCCCAGCGCCATCCCGGGATCTGCCCGTATGGTGGGGGCCAGCTTTCGACAGGTGTCGGTCCAGGCGATGACCCAAGCGTTGGCCCTCTCGCCGGAACCGCCCGCCGCCTCCACCTGCAGGGCCGTGGTGCCGAGATCGGTGCCGAAACGGTTCCTGGAACCGCCGGCGGCCTGGAACCCCACGGTGGGGCTCTTCCTGGCGGGCTACGGGCTGGCCGGCCTGTGCATCTGGGGCTGGTTCGTGGGGGGCTGGCCCCTGCCGGCGCTGCTGGCGCTGGGCTTCCTGGCCCTGCATCTGGAGGGCACCGTGATCCACGACGCCTGCCACAACGCGGCCCACCCCAGCCGGCTCTGGAATGCGGTGATGGGCCACGGCGCCGCCCTGCTGCTGGGCTTCAGCTTCCCGGTGTTCACGCGGGTGCATCTGCAGCACC
>CAYGQY010000421.1:0-2250 GCA_964352195.1 uncultured bacterium | reverse complement strand
CCAGCTCCACCACCACACCCACCAGCCCACGGCCCAGGGGCCACATCTGGTCCACACGGCTGAGCAGCTGGGTGGTGCCGATCACCCGCAAGCCGGGCCGCCAGCCCTCGCCCGATCACATCCACTGCAGCGAGCCGCCCTGCTGGGTACTGATCGAGCCACTGCCGCCTCAAACCTCCGCCCACTGATTCCGGTCCCTGATCCCACTCACCCCCCTCGAAGCCATGACGTGCACCTTCTCCACCGAACAGATCGCCTGCCTCTCCGCCCCCCTCGATCGCGCCAAGGTGCGCCAGCGCGAGCAGGGTCGCTCCAAGGTCAGCTACCTGGAGGGGTGGCAGGTGATCGCAGAAGCCAATCTGATCTTTGGGTTCGATGGCTGGCAGCGGGAAACCATCGAGGTCCGATGCGTGAACCAGTCCGAGCGCCCCATCGGTGCCAGGGGCACCGGCCGGGAAGCCAGGCCTGGCTGGGGTGTCACCTACACCGCCCGGGTCCGCATCACCGTCGGTGAGGGGCCAGGGGCCCAAGTGATCCGTGAGGGCAGCGGTGCCGGCCACGGCATCGACACCGATCTGGGCCAGGCCCATGAATCGGCCCTCAAGGAGGCCGAAACCGATGCCATGAAGCGGGCGTTGATGACCTTCGGGAACCCGTTCGGCCTGGCGCTCTACGACAAGCAGCAGCGGCAGGTCACCCACTCGGCAGGGGACAGCGGCGCTCCTCCGCCTGCCAGTGCCAGCAACGGCGCACGATCGATCCAGCGAAGCCCTTCCCCCGTGACCCCAGCCGCCGCAGCGGAAGCCAGCCACGACCCCAGCCTCATCCCCCTCGACCCGGCGACCACCCGCCAGATCCTCGCCACCCTGCGCGGCCTGCCCCGGCCGGTGTTGGAGGGCTTCACCAAGGCCTTCCGTAAGCGGTTCCAGGTGCCCCAGGAGGCCACCTCCATCGCCGATCGGATCCTCCAGAAGCGGCATCACGATTGGATCGAGGCCTACCTGGTGCAACACCAGCAGGTGGCGGCCTAGCTGTAGAACTCCCGGCCTCTCGGAGGAGAAAAACCGGCGGGGTGGCGATACTCCAAAGAGAGTGGACACCACCGATGCTGCGGATGCTCCTGGGCGGTACCGTCCTGCCGCTCGGCTGGCTGACCTGTGGTCTGGTGATGATCGGCCGCGCTGAGGGCTGGAAGGCCTGCGCGTTCAACGACCTGCCCATCGGCTGCCGCGACACCCACACCCCGGATGGCACGGTGCGCATCGTCTGGCAGGACGGCAAGGCGATGACCTACCGCCTTGTGCGGGAGGGTTTCCCGTTCTCCACCCTGCGGGATTCGCTCGGTGGGGTCTGGGAGCGGCAGATCTTCGTCCAGGGCAATGCCGTGTTCACCAACAAGGCGAACGGCAATCAGATCTATGTGCCGTTGCGCCCGGAAACCAAGAGGCCATGAATGACCTCGACGCCTTCCTCCGTTGGAACTCCGGCCACCTGCTGGAGAACCGCACCCGCGGTGCTTATGCCGAGTGGCTGGTGCACCGGGCCCTCGGGCTCGATCCCGGCGAGCACCGCATCGAATGGGCCGAGGTGGACGTGACCGATGGCGCGATCACGCTGGAGGTCAAGTCGGCGGGCTACGTCCAGGCCTGGCAGCAGGAAGGCCCGAGCGTGATCAGCTTCCCGATCGAGCAGCGGGTCGCCACCGCCTACGTCTTCTGCCTGCTGGCGGAGCAGGACCCCGAGCGGGTGGACCCGCAGGAGCTCAGCCAGTGGCGGTTTTGGGTGGTGCCCACCGACAAGCTGCATGCCGAACGCAAATCGATCGGCATGCAACCGCTGATTCGGGCCTACGGGGAAGGCATCAGCTACGAAGAGCTGCCGGCCCGCATCGAGGCGCTGCGCCCATCAGCGCTGCGGCCGTCAGAGCAAACGTGCTAGTACGGGTGTACGCATGGGTACAGGGGTATGGGTGTCCGTCTGCGCCGCTCCATCGAGGAAGATGCCGGGTTCATGGAGCCGTCCATCGAGGAGTGGCCTTTCCTCGATCAGGAGGTGCTGGTTCAGACCCGCAGCCGCAAGGTCTGCATGACCTGCCACTGGTTTCGCCATCACGCCGGCCCTAACTGCATCCCCTTGCTCACCTGCCAGCTGCACCAGGGACTGCTGGCCCAGGGGGAGCACCTCACTCACCGTTGTCAGGGTTGGACCGATGACATGACGCGCCAGCGGGGCTGGGCACCGGAGGTGGCA
>CAYGQY010000420.1:0-2253 GCA_964352195.1 uncultured bacterium | reverse complement strand
GGTGGTCATGGCGTGACCCTTATCGCCTTGTCCTCAAAATCGGGGGAACCCCAGGATGGTGGAGGAGACCTTGGAGATCCTGGAGATCCTGCCCTGGACCGATGGCTGCGCCAGGGTTTACGGGCGGCTGCGGGCCGATCTGGAACGGAAGGGCACACCTCTGGAGGCCATGGATCTGCTGATCGCCAGCCATGCCCTCAGCGAGGGCTGCGCCCTGGTGACGGTGGATCAGGCCTTCGCCAAGGTGGCCGCCCTGCAACTGGAGGCTTGGTGAGGGCGATCATGACCCCACTCCGGCGCCCTGATTCAACCCCGGCTCATCAGCGCGCGGTAGGTGTTGCGGATGATCGCGTCCGCCTTGAGTCGGATCGACTTGGGGTCGCGCTTGAGACCCACCTTGTAGCCCTTCAGCGACTGGTCCCTTCGGGCCCGTGCCCATGGCTCTGCAGCTCGTCGTGCTCGCAGTTGCTCAGCTCCCCAGCCCCGCTCAGGGTGTAGACCCTTCGTTGTAGCGGGTGCTGCCGTTGCCGGTGAGCACGCGGCCCACCATCCGCTGCCCAGGAGGGGATCAGAAGATTCCCAGTGTTTTCTTCTTGCAGTACCCCGCTCCGATGTTCATCCATCCCGAGTCACAGGCTTTTCCGGCGGTGGGCTTCACCTCGTAGTAGATGGGGGAATTGCAATGCTGCTTCAGGTCGTTGACATAACCGAGCGGACACTCGTCATACCCCGGAAGTTTGGGAATGCGCTTCTGAGCCAGTGCTGAGCTGGGGATCAGCGGCGCAACGGCCAGAAGCACGGCAGTGAGAGAAAGGGGCAGCGTTCGCACCGGGCAAGCATCCAGGGATTCAGACCATCAAGTCTGGCGTCGTTCTCGCCCGCCGCCACCTCGATGTCACCAACATTGAGCGGAGCGGGGTGTTGGTGTCTGGGGGGCATCAACGGGCCGGGGCATCCTGCTCCCCCCCACGAAAACGGTCCGATCCTGATGGCCCCGGACGGCGAAGCGGAGACGACGGGCTCGTAGCCGCGTGGCAGCAGGTTCCAGTCGGCGTTGTACACGTGCACCCGGCGGGTGACCCTTCCATCGGCCTCGAACGGCAGGTCGGCATGGGCCCAGGCCAGCACACTGCCCGCCAGATTGCGGGCCTCGAAGCCCTGGTTGCGCAGGGTCCGTGTGTAGATCCCGCTGCGCAGACCGATGGTGCAGTAGGGAACGACGACCCAGGAGCGGTAGCGGGCCCGGTCGCGCTCGAAGTCTTCCTGGCTGATCGCCCCCGGCAGCATCGAGACGCGCCGTTCGTGCGGCTCGCGCACATCCACCAGCACCGCCGGCCGGTCCTGGGGACGGGCCAGCCACTCGGCCACCGAGATCTCCGGCTGGTCGGGGAACCGGAGACGGCGCAGGCCCCCATAGCGGCGCACCAGCTCGACCGCCAGCTCCCCCACGGCCCCGGCCAGGACAGCCATGGCGACGACAGCCGTGGCCAGGGCGGCGGCCATCCAGCTGCGCCCTTTCCCCGGGGGAGTCGAACGGGTGATCACTACCTCCGGCCATGCGGGGGGCCAGCTTGGCGCGGGAGAGGGGGCCGGCCGCCGCCATGATGCAGGTCTGCTCGATGGTTCTGCCCAGCGTCACCATGAGCAACCAAGCCCTGAGCAACCAAACCCTGCCGCCGATTGCCGGCTGTGAAGCCGAGATCCTGGCCCTGGTGCAACAGCCAGGCCCCGTCGCCCTGGCCCACACCACGCTGAACCTGGAGACGATCCGCTCCGGCTTTGCCTGCGCGCTCCACATGCACCAGCCCACGATTCCGGCTGGGGCGCAGGGGGAACTGATCTCCCATCTCCAGTACATGCTGGAGCATCCGGGCGAAGGCGACAACCACAACGCCGAACCCTTTGCCCAGTGCTACAAGCGCCTGGGCAGCCTCATTCCCCAGCTGATCGGGGAGGGCTGCGATCCGCGGATCATGCTGGATTATTCGGGCAACCTGCTCTGGGGACTGGGCCAGATGGGCCGCCACGACATTCTCGAGGCGCTGCGCTCCCTGGCCTGCGATCCCGCCCTTCAGCCCCAGGTGGAATGGCTCGGCAGCTTCTGGGGCCATGCCGTGGCCTCCTCCACCCCCATCCCCGACCTGAAGCTGCAGATCCTGGCCTGGCAGCACCAGTTCGCCGCGCTCTTCGGCCGCGAAGCCCTGCAGCGGGTGAAGGGCTTTTCGCCCCCGGAACTGCACCTGCCCAACCACC
>CAYGQY010000419.1:0-2254 GCA_964352195.1 uncultured bacterium | reverse complement strand
GCTCCCGGCTGCTGCCGGAGGGGTCGCCGAACAGATCTCGCAGCAGGGGATCGAGCAGGGCCGGATCGAAGGCCTGACGGGCAACACTGCGCTCGGTGTCGATGCGGACCACGGCGGGCCCGACCCGGCGGGCCGCGGCGGCCACGAAACTGTGGGCTGGGATCGGCTGCTCGGAGGGCGCCAACGCGGCGGCGCGGGCCGGAGCAGGGGAGCCCGGCTCGCCAGGGCCCCCAGCCAGGGCCGGCTGGGGCAGGGCCGCGGAGAGCAGCACCGCCAACAGCGCCGCCAGGAGACGGGCGGCGGACCGGGCCGGCGGGTTCGGACTGGATCGGAAGGCCCGGATCGGGGCGTGGCTTGGCATGGCTGGGAGGCTAATCAGTCCGACCGGCTTTCGCCCCCTTCCCGAGGGCCGGAGACCACCGCAGCAGGCCCTGGCGCCAGTGGCCATCGGCCTCCAGCTCAAGCCAGCGCCCGCCAGGATCCTCCGGCCGGCCCAGGGGACAGGGCTGGACCGCCGGGAAGGCGCAGAGCGTGGACGGACAGGCCAGCAGCGGCACATCGGGCCGCCCCGGCAGCGGGCCGCGCCAGTGCTGATGCACGTGGCCGCAGAGGACGGCCTCCAGATCGGGGCACCTCGCCAGCAGCTCCAGCAGGGCGGGGGCGTCGCGCAGGCCGATGGCATCGAAGTGCGGATCGCCGATCGGCAGCGGCGGGTGGTGGAGCACCACCAGCACGGGTCCGTCGGACCTGCTCAGACACTGAGCCAGCCAGTCGAGCTGGCTGGCTCCGAGCCAGCCGGCCAGCTGGGCTGGCCGGTGACTGGAGAGCAGCAGGATCCGCCAGGGACCCCAGCGCAGCTCCGCCGGTGCGAGGGTGGCGCGGCGACCCAGGGCCGCGGCCAGCAGCGCCGGGTGGTCGTGGTTGCCGGGGAGCAGGGCCAGGGGACTGTCCCAGTCGGCCAGAGCCTCCCTCAGCCGGGCGTAGCCGGAGAGGCCTTCGTCCTGACAGAGATCCCCGCTGATCAGGAGCAGGTCGGGGGCCGCTGGAAGCTGGCCCCTGGCCTGGGCCAGGCCATGACGGAATTCGGTGAGGGGCTGGCGGCCCCGGTGGCGGCCATCCGGATCCCCCAGCAGGTGGGGATCGCTGAGCTGGAGCAGCCGGAACGGTTTGCCCCCCGAATCCAGCTCCCGCTGGTCGTGGCCGGCCGGCCGGTTGCCCCCAGGCTGGCGCTCTTGAAGGGCTTGCAACAGACAGGTCCACGGTCTGTTTCTCCACCCTAAGTTGCCGCAACAGCGCGGCGAGCCCATGGCCTCGACAACACCTGGATCGATCCTCCGGTGCAGCCTCTGCCAGGTGGAGATCCAGGCGATGGTCGGGGGGAAGGATCGGGTGCTGTTCAGCCAGGGGGCGGCGGGAACCCGGGCCAAGCTGTGGGCCCGGGTCTGTCAGTACGTCAAGGAGCCCCAGCGTTGCCTGAATCAGGATCCGGTGCTGCGGGGCGAGGTGGATCCCGACGACTTCTATGGCGAGGCCCCGAGTCTCGGAATCTTCGACGCCCCCCAGGTGGGCGATCTCCCGGCTGATGGCCCCGTCGGTGGCGGTGGTCTGCCGGTCTGAGCGAGGACGCTCTCACCCGGGATCCTCTACGCTCCACCCCATGCCCGGCGGGCATCACCCCATTGTCCAGTGCACTTCACCCGAGGGTGAGGCCACCGGTGGGGGCAGTTCTCTGCAGGAGCCGGTCGGGCTTAAGGACCCGCTTCCGCTTCGTCGTGCCTTCCCACCCCCCGATTCCCGAGCTGCAGCACCTCGCCACTCCGCTGGCGGAAGGCTCCGGTCTGGCCGTCGTCGGTGTGCAGCTCCACACGCAGCGGATGCCCCTCACGCTGGTCGTGCAGTTGCGCCGGGCCGACGGTGGCGACGTCAGCCTCGACGAGTGCGCGGCCTTCTCGACTCGGCTGGGAGAGGAGCTCGAGGGCAGCGCCCTGCTGCCCGAGTCGTATGTTCTGGAGGTCAGCAGCCCCGGCATCGGCGAGGAGCTCAGCGACGACCGGGACTTCCGCAGTTTTCGTGGGTTCCCCGTCGAGGTCTGCCTCCGCGACTCCAAGGGTGGCGAAAGCCGGCGCGAAGGGCTCCTGCTCGAGCGGGACGGGCGGACCGTGCAGCTGAACATCCGCGGGCGCATCAGCCGGATCCCGCGGGATGAGGTGATCGCCGTTCGGCTCATCACCCCGACGGAGTAAGCCCCCCAGGC